>DASQVU010000091.1:0-4132 GCA_035640615.1 Pseudonocardiaceae bacterium | reverse complement strand
GCAGCGCCCCGAACCAACCCACCCCCCGCCGTTAAATCGCAGTCTGGATGCAACTGCGGTAAACGGCCCCCGGAACAACCGCAGTCTGCATCCAGACTGCGAGTGAGAGAGATAGATGAAACTGGTGCGGCCGATGTTGCCGGTAGCGGGGCCGTTACCGGTGGGGCCTGGGTGGGCCTTCGAGTTCAGCTGGGACGGGATCCGCGCGTTGGCGTGCGTGCAGCCGGAGGGTACGGACCTGTTCAGCATCCGGCATCGCACCATCACCGCCGCCTACCCGGAGCTGGGCGCGTTCGCCGCACGCCGCCGGATGCTGCTGGACGGAAAGATCGTCGCTCTGGATTCCTGCGGCCGGCCCAGCTTCGCGCAGCTGCAGCGACGGATGAACGTGCAGCGCCCCACCTCCATCGTGCTGCGCCGCTCACCGGTCACCTACTACGCCTTTGACGTGCTCAGCCTGGACGGGCAGCCCACCCTCGAGCTGCCCTACCAGCGCCGCCGCGAGCTGCTCGCGGAGATTCGATTTTCGGACGGACCGCTGGTGGCGCCGCCGTGCTTCTTTGATACAGACGGCCAGACGGTGCTGGATACCGCTGCCCAGCACGGGTTGCACGGGGTGATCGCCAAGCGGGTCGAGTCGACCTACCAACCTGGTCGCTCCCGCAACTGGGTGCAGACCACGCTGCGACAGACCCAGGAAGTGATCATCGGAGGATGGCTGCCCGAGCGGCGGCGAGCCGCGTCGATCGGTGCGCTGCTGGTGGGGGTGCCCACCGAGGCCGGGTTGCGCTACGTCGGCCAGGTCGGTACCGGCTTCACTGAGGCGACCCGCCGGGAGCTACGCGACCAGCTAGCTGGATTGACCATTCCGGAGAGCCCCTTCGCCGATCTGGTACCCAGCGAGAGCGACCGGAGGGTGCACTGGGTGGCGCCGCGGCTGTTCGGCGAGGTTTCCTACCGGCAGTGGACGGCGCACGGCCGACTTGGCCACCCAACCTGGCGCGGCTTGCGCCCCACCAAGCACGTCGCGGCCATCCAAGCGCCGGTGGTGTTGCAGGCCCAGGGACCCGGCCCGGACCGGGAGGACCAGCGGCTGCTCGCCGAGCTTGACCGTGCCGTCGCGCAGGTCCGCGCCGAGCTGCGGACGCTGCGCGACCAGATTTCCCCGCACTTCTTGCACAACACCATCAGCAGCATCGTCGCCATGGTCAGCACCGACCCGACCCGGGCTCGCGACTTACTGATCATCTTCGCCGAGTTCGCCCGGTACTCGCTGCGCTCGGCCACCGACACCACGCTCGCCGAGGAGCTGGAGAACATCGAGCGTTACCTGACGTTGCAGCGGGCCCGGTTTGGCGAACGGTTGCGGGTACGGCTTGAAGTGGCGCCCGCTGTGCTGCCGGCGGTGTTGCCCTTCCTGGCGCTCCAGCAGCTGGTCGACAACGCGGTGCGTAACGGCATCGAACGCCAGCAGCTCGGCGGCACCATGCAGCTCACTGCCCGCCTCGACGGCGGCGACTGCGTCATCGCGGTCGCCGACGACGGGCCTGGGACACTCGTACCGGCGGTCGCCGACAACCTGCGTGCTATCGATGAGTACCTGCGAGAACGGTTCGGTGCGCGCTACCGGGTGCGTGCCGACATCGTCCCGGGCAGCGGCACCACGATCACTTTGCGAGTGCCAGCGGCACCGTCACAGCAGGCCGGCGAATGACGCGTCGCCGTCTGGGGTGTGCACCTTCAGGGCGAACTGCCCTGGCTTGCCGAGGAAGACCTTGGTCAACGTCACCGAGGTGTGCGGCACGATCGGGGTCCGGTACATCCAATCACCCTCAGTGGACTCCGCTACCGGAGCCTGGTTGAGCATTCCGACGAAGGCGGTGGCCTCGGGGTTCCAGTCCCGTTCACCGTTGTTGGTCAGCGTGACCGGCACCTGGATCATCGACTCGCCGGTCAGCGCCGAGATGCCCACTGTGGGGGCGCCGGCGACGATCGTGTTGCCGTCGCGGGAGACCCACAGCTGGTCGAAGGCCAGCGTGGCGTCGGCCGGGGTGGGGGGCGCAGGCAGCGCCGCCGGTGGCGGCGCCGCTTTGTGGTGGATGGCACGGACCAGAGTGCCGTCGACGTGCTCGCTGGCCGCTGCTCCCATACTCGGCATCGCGGCTACTGCCGCGACGGCCAACCAGGCGGCATACACGATGGCGCCGATCGCGGCCATCAGGCCGAGGGCGAAGCTCACGCCGCCCATGCCGCTCCGCCACGGGCTCAGCTGCGCTGGTACCGACACGCCAACCTCCGCAAACTGAAGTGGAACAGCTGCCGCGAGCGACCACCACGTCACGGTTACCGCACGTACCAGTCACCTTGTTCTCGCTCCGCGCCGCCGATCCGTTAGCAGCACGAACGGGTGATCTAGTTACGGAAAGTGATAGCCGGGGTGGTCGCTGTGGCACTTTGCGGGGTATGGGTACCCACTTGATGAACCGATGCGGCTTGGCCGACGAACAAGAACACTAAGGTGAATAGGCGTACTCTGATCGTATGAGGGGTTATGGAGCGTCATGAACACAGCGCGCGATAAGTTCAGGCGCCGGCTACGGGATTTGCGCATCTCGGTCACCGATCGTTGCAACTTCCGCTGCTGCTACTGCATGCCACGCGACGTCTTCGGCACCGACTTCCCGTTCATGAAGACTTCCGAGCTGCTCACCTTTGAAGAGATCACTCGGTTGACCACACTGTTCGCCGGGCTGGGCGTCCGGAAAGTGCGGTTGACCGGTGGGGAGCCGCTGCTACGGCACGGCATCGAGCGGCTCATCGAGCAACTGGTCGCGATCGACGGCATCGACGAGGTTGCCATGACGACCAACGGCTCGCTGCTGGCCAAGAAGGCGCAGACGCTGCGGGACGCCGGCCTGGCTCGGGTCACGGTCAGCCTGGACTCACTGGACCCGCAGATCTTCCGCGCCATGAGTGACGTGAAGATCCCGGTCGATCGGGTGGTCGAGGGTATCGCCGCTGCCGCGGCCGCTGGGCTGGCCCCGGTGAAGATCAATACCGTGATCAAGCGAGGGGTGAACGAGGGCCAGGGCATTCTCGATCTCGCCGCTTTCGGCCGGGAACACGGTTATGTGGTGCGTTTCATCGAGTTCATGGACGTCGGTGCCACCAACGGCTGGCAGCTGGGCGAGGTCGTGCCGGCCGCGGAGATCGTCGACACCATCAACGCCGTGTGGCCGATCGAACCGATGGATCGTGATTACGTTGGCGAGGTTGCCGCACGGTACCGCTACCTGGACGGCGCTGGCGAGGTCGGTCTGATCACCTCAATCAGCCAGCCGTTCTGCGGCACGTGCACCCGGGCGCGGCTATCCGCCAAGGGTGAGTTGTACACCTGCCTGTTCGCTGAGCTCGGCCACGACCTGCGGGGGCCGCTGCGCGACGGCGCTACCGACGAGGAGCTGCTTGAGCGGATCACCGGCATCTGGCGTGCCCGAACCGACCGCTACTCGGCGCAGCGCACCACCGCCACCCAAGGCCTCCGCAAGGTAGAAATGAGCTACATCGGCGGCTAGCCGTTCCCCCGTTCCCCGACATGGAGACATATCGGGGTTTGTGGCCCTCGATAAAGCCCGATATGTCTCCATGTCGGGGGTGGGGAACGGGCAGGGGTCCGTCAGGGTTAGCCGCGCCATTCCCGGGCGGCGGCCAGGAACAGGTCGTTCTCAACGGGGTCGCCGATGGAAACCCGGACCCCATCACCGGCGAATGGACGAATCACGACCTTGTGTGCCACGCAATGCTCGTTGAACGCCAAGCTGCGCTCCCCTAAAGGCAGCCACACGAAGTTAGCCTGTGTGTCCGGTACGGCATAGCCCATGGTGAGCAGTTCGGCCCGTACCCGATCGCGCTCCGCGATGACGTTCTTGCAGTGTGCGAGAAGCTCGTCGGCCGCATCGAGGCTGGCCAGCGCGGCTACCTGAGCCAACGAGTTGACACTGAACGGCAGCGCCACCTTGCCCAGGGCGGTGACAACCCGCTCCGGCGCTACGCAGTACCCGACTCGCAGCCCGGCCAGTCGGTAGGCCTTGGAAAAAGTCCGCAGCACGGCGAGATGGTTGCGCCCCCGGCT
>DASQVU010000090.1:0-3123 GCA_035640615.1 Pseudonocardiaceae bacterium | reverse complement strand
CAATGACGAAAGTGGCATTGCGCAGGCCGTTGAGGGCACGGAACAGCTGCCGAAGGTACTCGCCCTGGTCGGTGACCCGGTCCACACCAGGCTTACCGGTGAACGCCTTGGCGATGGACGGGAAACGCGCCGGATCAGAGAGTTGGACCCGCAGCGACGCCGGTAACGCCTCGGGCCTGGCCAACTGCAGCAACTCAGGCTGCCCTTGGAAGATCCGCTGGAACCGGGCGAAGGCGGCCTGCCTACTCTCGAAGATCACTGACTGCACGCCTGGCGTGGACTCCAACTGGTTACGCAGCGCCGCGCAGGTGCTCGACGTGCAACCGGGGTCGTTCGCGGACAGGTCGGCGCTGAGATACACCACCGTCTCCACGCGCTGGTAGTAGTCCTGCTGCATGCGGTCGATGGTGCGGACCACGAGCAGGCCCCCACCGAGCAGGCCGAGCGATATGGCCGTCGTCAGGATCATCGCCACGGTCATCGTGACATTGCGGCGCAGGCCGGTCGCGACCTCGCCGAACACGAAGCTGGCACGCATAGGCAGTGAACGTCTCTCAGTCGGTGGTGCAAATCTCTGTTGATGCTTCGGCCCTGCAAGCAGGTCTCAGCGGCCGACGCCGTACACGCCGCGGCTCTCGTCCCGGACGACCTGTCCGAGATTGAGCTCCACAACGCGGCGTCGCATGGAGTCGACGATTGCGTGGTCGTGGGTGGCCATCAGGACCGTAGTTCCGGTCCGGTTGATCCTTTCCAGCAGCAGCATGATCTCATGACTGATGTCGCGGTCCAGGTTCCCCGTGGGTTCGTCGGCGAGCAGCACCAGCGGCCGGTTGACGAACGCCCGGGCGATCGCCACCCGCTGCTGCTCGCCACCAGACAGCTCATGCGGCATCCGGTCCGCTTTTCCCTCCAGCCCGACCAGCTCCAGTACCTCCGGGACGACCTTGCGGATGGTGTGCCTGGGCTTGCCGATCACCTCAAGGGCGAACGCCACGTTCTCGGTGACGGTCTTGTTGGGCAGCAACCTGAAGTCCTGGAAGACGCAGCCCACCCGTTGCCGCAGCTGCGGGATGCGGCGAGCGGACAGCTTGCTGACGTTCCAGTCCGCCACGTATACATCGCCTTTGCTAGGCACCTCCTCACGCAGCAACAGGCGCAATAATGTGGACTTACCCGACCCGGACGGTCCGATCAAGAATGCGAACTCGCCCTTCTCCACCTCGACCGTGACGTCGTCGAGGGCGGGTCTGGTCGAAGTCCGATAGGACTTGCTGACATGGTGCAGCCGGATCACGACCGGCGAGTGTACCCATGGTGTCTACCGGCATAGTGCCGACGTGCCGGTGGGGTCAAAAAGATCTCAGCCGCCGACCCGCGCTTGTTGCTGGCGGCGCCACCGGATACCGGCTTCCAGGAAGGCGTCGATGTCCCCGTCGAGCACCGCGGCGGGGTTGCCCACCTCGTACTCGGTGCGCAGATCCTTGACCATCTGGTAGGGATGCAGCACGTAGGACCGCATCTGGTTGCCCCACGAACTGCCCTCGCCCTTGAGGGCATCCAGCTCCGCCTGCTGCTCCTGGCGTTTGCGCTCCAGCAGCCGCGACTGCAGCACCCGCATCGCGGCGGCGCGGTTCTGGATCTGCGATTTCTCGTTCTGGCACGACACCACGATGCCGGTCGGCAAATGGGTGATCCGTACCGCAGAGTCGGTGGTGTTGACGCTCTGCCCGCCGGGTCCGGAAGATCGAAAGACATCGATCCGGATCTCGTTTTCCGGGATATCGACGTGATCGGCGGTTTCCGTCACTGGCAGTACCTCGACGCCGGCGAATGATGTCTGCCGGCGACCCTGGTTGTCGAACGGTGAAATCCGGACCAGCCGATGGGTGCCCTGCTCGACCGACAGTGTGCCGTAGGCGAACGGCGCTTTGACCACGAACGTCGCCGACTTGATCCCGGCTTCCTCGGCGTAGGAGATGTCGTAGACCTCGGTTGGGTAGCCGTGCCGCTCAGCCCACCGCAGGTACATCCGCATGAGCATCTCGGCCCAATCGGCGGCGTCCACTCCGCCGGCCTCGGAGCGGATGGTCACCAGGGCATCCCGCTCGTCGTACTCGCCGGACAGCAGCGTCCTGATCTCCAGTGACGCGATCTCCTTGCGCAGCCGGTGATGCTCGGTCTCGGCCTCCCCGCGGGCGGCCTCGTCTTCGCCTTCCTCGGCCAGGTCGTAAAGCACCGCCACATCGTCCAGCCGCTGCCGCAGACCAAGCACTCGCCGCAGATCGCCCTGCTTGTGCGCGAGTTGGGCGTTGACCTGCTGGGCGTGCTCAACGTCATTCCACAGATCGGGGCGGGCGGCCTGCTCCTGCAGCTCGGCCACCTGTGCCCGCAACTGGTCGATGTCCAGCACAGCCTCGATGCCGGCGAGGGTGGCGTCTAGATCTTTGAGGTCGGCGGCGACGTCGGCGTTCACGTCCAGCCAGGGTAGTCGCCCCGCCGGTCAGTCCGTTGGGATGGCGTCGAGCAACTTGAGCACCGCACGCCGGTGCGCCACGGTGAACTCCGCGACTGCCTTCGAGTAGGGGTTACCGGCGGCCTTCACGTCGGCCCTGGCCTCGTCGAGGTGACCGAGATACTCGGCCCGGGCGCTGCTGACCAGGTTGGCCCGCTGCTTGGGGGTGAGCTGCCCAGCGTGCAGCAGGCGCAAGATCAAAGGGCTGCGCAGGTGGTCCGATCCCGAGGTCGAGTTCAACCAGGACTTGAACGCGCGCTTACCGGCGGCGGTGAGGACGTACTGTTGGCTGGACCGTGCTCCTCTCTTGCCGAGCCGCAGGAGGCCGGTCTCGGCGAGCACCGGCAGCTCTCGGTACACCTGGCTGCGGGTGACGCTGAAGAATGACCCGAACCGCTCACCGGCTGCGGCGACCAGCTGACCACCAGTCATCGGTCCCGTATGCAGCAGTGCAAGTAAAGCGGCCGAAGTGGCGTTCAGCTCCCGCACGTTTTCCAAGGTGCCACCCGACCCCGGCACTGTCCACTGTGGTCCCGGTTGGTGGTCCTGGTTGGTGGTCCTGGTTGGTGGTCTTGAGTCTTGGTTAGACGAAGTCTCGTAGCCACTCGATG
>DASQVU010000089.1:0-8431 GCA_035640615.1 Pseudonocardiaceae bacterium | reverse complement strand
TACCTCCGGTAGTGCCGTGGTGCTCACCAGCAGCGACGCCGGCTGGTAGAGCGGGATCGATACGGCGCGCTCCCACAGCGCCGCCTCCACGGCAGGTGGCACCGGTCCTGCGGGGTCCTCCTGGGTCAACGCACGCTCGATCATCGGCTGCAGAGCCAGATCGCAGAACTGCGCTGGGTTGGGCGGGGCGGGTGACAACCTGGCCGGCACCACGAGCGGGCACCCGTACCAGGACTCCAGCTCGCTGGCGGGGTGGCCGGCCGCGGGTTGCGGCACCACCGCGATGTCGACGTCCGGCAGGGCCACCGAGGCAGGGCGCGCCTCGGCGGTGCCGACCCTAGGTGACCTGGCCGGGGTGCTTGGGCCGAGCAGCGTGCCGAAGAGCTCGTCGGGATCGACCTCGCGCAGCTCGGCGCCGATCCCGGCGGCATGCAGCTGATCTACCACTCGGGCAGCGAGAGTGCCGTAAGGCTCGCGGTCCGCGGGCGCCGCCACCACCAGCCGCAGCGGCTGCCCGGCGCGTTCCCAGCCGGTGGGGCCACGGGTGTACCCGGCATCAGTGAGCAAGCGGCGCGCGAGGTCCGGGTCCGGCGCCACCGGCACTCCGGTGGCCGGTGCCGTGGGGTGGTAATCCGGAGCAGAGGGGGCAAGGATCTCCGCATCCGCCCGCAGTGCCGCGGAGGGCCCGCTGCCTACCCCGGTAGCGATGAGCGAGGCCCGGTCCAGTACCGCAGCCACCGCCGTGCGCATCCGTTGATCGCTCAATACCCGGCTGCCTGGTCGCAGTAGTACAGACGTCAAGACCGGCTGTGGCACGACCGTCGGGCTCACACCCAGATTTGCCGCGCGCAGCAGCGACATGGTGATGGCATTGGGGCGCCCGAAGAGGGCACCCTGCAGCCCGCCAGTGCGCAGTGCCTCGATCAACGCTGCTTCGCTGCCTTGGCGCAACCGGATCCGGCCCACTTGCGTCGGGGTGTCCCAATACCGGTCGTTGCGTTCCAGCACGATCTCGCCGCGGGATCGGTCCGCTGAGGTCATCGCGAACGGGCCCCCGGAGACCGGTACCCCGGCGTCGAGCGCCTTGCTCCAGCCACCGGGCGCGTCCTTGAGCAGGTGAGCCGGTAGCAGGTGACGAAACAGGGTGCGCCAGCCGGCGTAGGGGCGGTTGAAGACCACCTCGGCGGTCTTGCCCCCGTCCCGGGAGATCAGTCGGTCAATCAGCTGGTAGCCGGCCGAATCCACCACGCCTGGCTGGCTGCGCATCTGCTCAGCGAGATAGGCGAAGTCGTCGGCTCCGATTGGAGTGATGTCCGACCACTGCGCGTTGCGCCGGATCCGGTAGGTGACGGTGAACGGTGCGGTGTTGGTGACCTCCGCCGATGTCAGCAGCGTTTGGTCGAGGATCCACTGGCCGGTTGGTGTCTGGTGAAAGGCTGACGGCAGCAATAAACCTGCTACCGCTTCGGACAGTGGTGTCAGGTCGGCCAGGGTGTGCGGGTTGAAACCGCCGGTTAACCGGTCGACCCCGAGCACCACTTCCTTCACCAGCGGCGGGGAGACCACGGGGGCCGTCGGCCGCGGCGGGCCCAGCCGTGGCGGCTGCGGTGTGCACGCGACGACCGCGGCGACTGTAGCGCTGGAGATCAGTGCCGTCACCACCCTGCGCGCGCCCCCGGGCGTCCTCACGAGGCGACATGCTGCCGCAGGGCGATCCCCCCGGGAATGACCGGGGTGCAGTGCAACGGCCGGCTATGCCTGGGCCGCGCGATCACGGGCGCGCTGCCGGGCCCGCTGGGTCGGGTCCAGGACCACCTTGCGCACCCGCACCACATCCGGCGCAACTTCGACGCACTCGTCAGCGGCGCAGAATTCCAGTGCCTCTTCCAGCCCGAGGATTCGCGGCCGGGCCAGCCGTTCGAGTTCCTCACCGGTGGAGGAGCGCATGTTGGTGAGCTTGCGCTCCCGGCACACGTTGATATCAAGGTCCTCAGCGCGGGGATTCTCGCCGACCACCATTCCGGCGTAGACCGCCGCGCCGGGTTCGACGAAGAACGTCCCCCGGTCCGCCAGCTGCGCCAGCGCGTAGCTGGTGACCGTTCCCGGCCGGTCGGCGACCAGCGAGCCGGAACGGCGGGTGCGCAGCTCACCGGCCCACGGGCGGTAGCCGTCGAAGATGTGGTGGGCAATGCCGGTGCCGCGGGTCATGGTGAGGAACTCGGTACGGAAACCGATCAGGCCCCGGGACGGCACGGTGAACTCCAGCCGCACCCAACCGTCTCCGGATACCGCGCCCAGCTGCTCGAGCCGGCCCTTGCGGGAGGCCAGCAACTGGGTCACGGCACCGACGTGCTCTTCGGGGACGTCAACGGTGAGAAACTCATACGGTTCGTGCCGTGCGCCATCCACCGTGCGGGTCACCACCTGGGGTTTCCCCACGGTGAGCTCGAAGCCCTCCCGCCGCATGGTCTCCACCAGCACGGCCAGGGCCAGCTCACCGCGGCCCTGCACTTCCCAGGTGTCCGGCGAGTCGGTGGGCGAGACCCGAATGCTCACATTGCCGACCAACTCGGCGTCCAGCCGGCTGCGCACCAGGCGGGCGGTGAGCTTGCGGCCACCACCGCGGCCGGCCAGCGGGCTGGTGTTGATGCCGATCGTCATGGCGATCACCGGCTCATCCACAGTGATCCTGGGAAGCGGGCGCGGATCATCGAGGTCAGCCAGGGTGTCCCCGATGGTGATCTCTGCTATGCCCGCAATGGCGATGAGATCACCCGCCTTGGCGCTGGCCGCCGGGACCCGCTCGAGTCCCTCGGTGCGCAGCAGCTCGGTGATCTTGACTGGCCGGATCGACCCGTCCTCGCGGCACCACGCCACCGTCTGCCCTTTGCGCAGCTGGCCGGCGCGGACCCGGCACAGCGCGATCCGCCCCAGGAAGCTCGACGCGTCGAGATTGGTGACGTGCGCCTGTAACGGCGCTTGCACATCGCCGGCAGGCGGTGGCACATGGGTCAGAATCGCATCGAACAGCGGGGTGAGGTCTTGCCCGTCAGGCATCTCCCCGTCGCGTGGTGTGGTGCGGCTGACGCGGCCGGCCCGGGCACTGGCGTACAGCACCGGCATGTCCAGCACCTGCTCCGCGGCGGCTGTCTCCAGATCCGCGGCGAGATCCAGCAACAGATCATGGGTTTCCTCGACCACCGCCTCGATCCGGGCATCCGGCCGGTCCACCTTGTTGACTACCAGCACCACCGGTAGCTGCGCGGCCAGCGCCTTGCGCAGCACGAACCGGGTCTGCGGCAACGGGCCCTCGCTGGCGTCGACGAGCAGCAGCACACCATCCACCATGGACAGCCCGCGTTCCACCTCTCCGCCGAAGTCGGCGTGTCCGGGCGTGTCGACCACGTTGATCGTGACGGGACCCTCCGGAGTGGGCCAGGTCACCGCGGTGTTCTTGGCCAGGATCGTGATGCCCTTTTCCCGTTCCAGGTCACCAGAATCCAACATCCGATCCAGCTCGGTGCGCCCGGCCACCGCCCCCGATTGCCGCAGCATGGCATCCACCAGCGTCGTCTTACCGTGATCGACGTGCGCGACGATGGCCACATTGCGTAGATCGGTGCGCATGCGGGCAGGGGCAGCGGTGGGCACGCGGGAACTCCTCAATAGCTGTCGGGATAATTCAAGATTACTCGGCGCCACCGCTGCGGCCGTGCTCCCGGCCCTTGAGTAGCGCTGCCAGGTCGGGCAGCACGGCGCGGTCGGCGTCCAGCCAGTCCAGATCGGCTAACTCCGGGTGGCTCACCCAGCGCAGCGCGGCGTGCTCCACTGGCCTCGGTATCGCCCCCGGGCGGGCAAGGTAGGCGAGGTGGACTCGCAGCGTGGCGCCACCGGGTAATGGCACATCGGGACCGAGCTGTTCGCCCGGCACGACGTCCACGCCGAGCTCCTCGCGGCATTCCCGGACCACCGCGTCCGCGGCGCTCTCCCCCGGCTCGACCCGCCCTCCCGGCAGCTCCCAGCGGCCCGCTGCCTCCGGCGGGTACGCCCGCTGCTGCGCGAGTACCCGGCCATCACGCACTACCGCCGCCGCCACCACCACCACCGGCACGCTTCCCCCTTATTCGGCTTACCCGATATGGAGACATATCGGGGTCCACAACGCTTTCGCGACCCCGATATGTCTCCATATCGGGAGTAGGGTGCTGGGGTGATCGAAGTTGAGACCGTGGTGCAGATGGTGGTCGGTGACGAGCCGCTGGAGGGCGAGCGCGTTCGATTCGTGCTTGATGCGCTAGCGTCGGCGACCGATAGCGCGCTGGGCTTTCTCTCCGGGCAGATCGAGTGCCACACCGCGCGGGGCGGCGTGATCGATGCCCAGCTGGCCACGCTGCGCGCGCAGGCGCGAAACCGGGAGGAGAAAGCGGCAGTCGCGCTCGTCGGGGCGCGTGCCGCCGAGGGCTCCGGCGATTCCATCACCGCGCGCGAGCTCATCACTGAAGCGTTGACGTTGCGCCCCGGCCTGGAGCCGGCACTGCATGACGGCGCCCAGTACGCCGCGGCCCGCGGCGACTACACCACGGCTGACCGGTATTTGCGGCGCGCCGAGCAACCCAGCCCATTGCGGCCGGGGCTGAGCGAGGCCATGGCCGCGACCGACCCGGCGACCGCCGTCGGGCGCAACAGTCCCTGCCCATGCGGCTCAGGCCGCAAGTTCAAAGCCTGCTGCCTGCGTGATGCGCTACCCCCGCTGACTGCGCGCGCCCAACTCGTCTACGCACTGCTGGGCACCTATGCCGAGCGTGCTCCGGGGCTTGAGGTGATCACACCGCTGATCGAGCGCACCGACAACGCCGCCGAGCACGCGATGTTCCTGCTGGATCTCGCCCTGTTCCGGGGTGGCTTGGTGGACAGGTTTCTCGCCGCTCGTGGCCACTGGCTGCACCCGGACGAGCGCGCGCTCATCGACCAGTGGCGGCAGATCCCGGTCACCCTCTACGAAGTTCTCGACGTCCAGCGTGACATCGGAGTCACGCTGCGGGCGCTGCCGGACGGCGAGCCGATTCAGCTGGCCGACAAGGAGTTCGCGCAGTCCGCGCAGCGGCTGGAGTTGTTCTGCGGGCGGCTGCTGCACGACGGATCGCAGCCGCGCCTGCTGGCCGCACCCGTCCACGTCCCTCGCCAGCGCCGCCGCGAGCTGGCCGGCCTGTTGGCAGCAGAGCCACCGCCGGAAAAGATCGCTGATTTCCTCGCTCCAGAACCTCCCATCCAGTTCCGCAACAGCGATGGCGAAGACGTCTACGACTGCCGCGTCACCTACCGCGTGCCTGACCCGCAGGGCGCCTTCGACCGCCTCAGCGAGCGGTTGACCCGGACCGGCGAGGACGTGCTCGCCTGGCACCGGCACCAGCCGGATGGGCGGGTACTGAACCTCGGGGTGATCGAGCGAGCCGGCGAGGAGTTCACCCTCATCGCGAACTCACCGGCCCGGCTCACCGGTCTAGAGACCCAGCTGCGCGAAATCGCTCGGGATGCCGTCGAGCAGGACCGGCACGCCGAACGTCTCAGCCGAGACCCGGGCGACCGCGAAGCCCGCACCCTCATCGTGGACAGCTACTTCCTGGACGCCAGCACGGTATCCGACGAAGCCGAAGCTGCCGAGCAACTGAGCCGGGACGCAGAAGCGAACTGGCTCGACATCCCCGGCATCATCGGCGCTCTGAGCCCGCGGCAAGCCGCCGCCTCGGATGATCCCGCAGTTCGCGCCGAGCTGCGCAGCATGGTCGACGACGTCGAAGTGATCCTGCTGCAAGCCCAGCGCGCGGGGCAGCCGACCGCGGGTCTGATGAGCCCACACCGGCTTCGCGAGGCGCTGGGCCTGGACAAGCACTGACGCGGTGACCGCAGCAGCCATTCGCATCCGGGGCTTGCGCAAGGCGTTTGGTCCCACTGTCGCGGTCAGCGGTGTGGACCTCGACGTTCCGGCTGGCGCGGTGATGGGTGTGCTCGGCCCCAACGGCTCGGGTAAGACCACGATGATTCGCTTGTTGCTGGCGCTGTCCCGACCCACCGCGGGCACCGTGGAGGTGCTCGGTTCCCCGGTGCCGGCTGCCGCCGGGGAAGTGCTTCCGTACGTTGGGGCCCTGGTGGAGGGGCCGGGCTTCCACCCGTTCCTGTCCGGGCGGGAGAACCTGCGGCGGTGCGCGGCGGCCGAACCGCTGCTCGCATCGCAGGCCATCCCCGATGCGGTGGAGCGCGCGCTGCACCGGGTGGGTCTGGCGAGTGCGGCGGCGCGCCGTTACGGTGCGTACTCGCTGGGCATGAAACAACGCCTGGGACTGGCCGCGGCGCTGCTCGCGCCCCGCCGGCTGGTGGTACTCGACGAACCGACGAACGGCCTGGACCCCGCGGGCACCCGGGAAGTGCGCCAAATCATCGCGCAGCTGCACTCCGACGGCGCCACCGTGGTGGTGAGCTCACACCTGCTCGCTGAAGTGGAGGCCACCTGCACGCATGTGGCGGTGCTGGACCGGGGATCGTTGATCGCTTCCGGATCGCTGGCTGATCTTCTTGAAGGCGAGCCCGCTGTGGACGTATCCACTTCGGATGGCGCAGTCGCGATCCGGACCCTGCGTGCGGCCGGGATCCGGGCCGTCGCGACGCCGGAGGGAGTGCGCGTTGAGCTGTCCGGCACCGAGGTGCCGGCGGTGGTGGCGCTGCTGGTGGGTGCCGAGGTAGCGGTCCATGAAGTGCGGCGCCGGCGCACCAGGCTGGACGAGCTGTTCGCCCAGTTGACGGAGGGGAATAGCGCGTGACGATCTCCGGGCCGGTGCGTGCGCCGCTGGGGCGGCTGCTGCGCGCTGAGCTGCGTTGGGTGTTGCGCCGGCCGCGTACCCAGATCGCCCTGGTCCTGCTCGCGCTGGTGCCGGTGGTGACCGGGATCGGCATCGCCGCCGCCGGCTCTCCAATCGGTGCCGGACTGCTCACCGAAGTCGCGGGTAACGGGCTGGTGCTGCCGGTGGTGGCACTGTCGATCTGCCTGACGCTGCTACTCCCGCTCGCCGTGGCGATGGCCGCTGCGGACGCCCTGGCCGGCGAGTTCGCGCACGGAACGTTACGCGGGCTGCTGCTGGCGCCGGTCAGCCGCGGCCGCCTGGTACTGGTCAAGTCGATCGGCGTGCTGGCCGTCGCGGTGGCTGCAGTGGCTGCGGTGGCCGTGCTCGGTATCATCACGGGGTTGATCTTGGTCGGACCGTCCAGCAGCGCCCATGGCATGCTCACCCTGTCCGGTACCGAAATCGGCCCGGGATCGGCGCTGCTACGGGTAACACTGGCGGCCGTCTGGACGGTGGGGCAGCTCGCCGCAGTGGGGGCCGTGGCGCTGGCGGTGTCCTCGGCCACCGATCATCCGCTGGTGGTGCTCGCAGCCGTGCTTAGCGGCTTGATCGGATTCGGGGTGCTTTCTGCGATTCCCGCGCTGGATTGGCTGCGGCCCGTACTGCTGACCACCGGCTGGCTCGCCGTCACCGACGTGCTGCGGGACCCGCTGCCGCTCGCCGGGCTGATCTCAAGCAGTATCCGCGCCGGGTGCTACGTGCTAGTGGGGGTGGCGCTGACGCTGGCCATCATGGCCACGCGCGACGCGTGACTTGCATTCGGCAAGGTGTACAAGCATCCATGAGACCCTTCGAAGAACCTCTAGAAGGTGCACGAGCACATATGAGACCGTGAGAAGGAGAGTGGTATGGCGACGTTGTTGGATGACGAGCGGGTGGCGGCCGCCCTTGACGGGCTCAACGGCTGGCAGCGCGACGGTAACGCTATTGTCCGTACCACCAAGCTGCCCAGCTTTCCTGCCGCCATCGAGGCGGTCCGCGCGGTGGCGGAAATCGCTGAGGCGCGCAATCACCATCCCGATATCGATATCCGCTGGCGTACCGTGACGTTTCGCTGCAGCACCCACTCCGAGGGCGGTATCACCGATCTCGACATTGAACTCGCCAAGCAGATCGACCGCGTACTGGCCGACGCATCAAGTCGTTGATCTAAGGCAGGTCAGACAGCAACGTGTAGATTCACGTTGAGGAGCACGAGAGGCCATAGCAGGATAGCCAGAACAAAGGACAGTAGCTCGCCGATAGTATGAATTGAATAGCCGTTAGTAAGCGCTACCGCCACGCCGATAAGTAGGTACAGGACACCAAAGAACGATACGCCGTATTCGTGCATGTTTCTCCCTTAATCTTTTGAGGCAGTGGCGGGCCGGCTTCGTCGGACCACATCGACGAGCGACTTCAGCGCGACCCTCCCTCGTCGTGTGCAGAGTGTATCCGTGCACACCCGAACTGCGGAACGCTCAACGACAGTGCGCTGACCCGCTTAGCTCAGAAGTTCCGGCCGATATCCGGCGCGTGATGTACGTACTCGGCGG
>DASQVU010000088.1:0-2697 GCA_035640615.1 Pseudonocardiaceae bacterium | reverse complement strand
AGCAGGCACGTCAGCCGGCACCGCAGCGGTGATCACGGCCTGTTCCGCCGCGGCCGCGACCTCGGCCAGCCGGGCCCGCCGGTGGATATCCAGCTCGGCGAACACGTCATCGAGCAGCAGCACCGGTTCAGCGCCGCTGTTGCGCAGCAACTCGTAGCTGGCCAGCCGCAACGCCAGCGCGAACGACCACGACTCGCCGTGGCTGGCGTAACCCTTGGCTGGCATCTCACCCAGGCGCAGCTCCAGGTCGTCGCGATGCGGCCCGACCAGGCACACTCCGCGCTCCAGTTCCGCGGAGCGCACCCGGGCCAGCTCGGCCAGCATTGCCACCTCCAGCGCCTCGATGTCAGCCTTTTCCGTCTCGTGCACCCCCGGCTGCGGGCCAGGATGAACCACGGCACCCAGGCTGCTGCGGTAGCCGATACGCGCCGCCGCCGACTCCGGGGCAACCGCACAATAGGCGGCGGCAACGTGCGGGGCGAGCTCGGTGACCAGATCCAACCGGGCGCCGAGCAGCTCCGCGCCGTGCCGGGCGAGATGGCCATCCCAGACGTCCAAGGTGCGTAGATCAGCGGCACCGCCGCCGGAACGGCGGGTCCCGCCTGCGGTCTTGAGCAACGCCCCGCGCTGGCGCAGCACCTTGTCGTAGTCGGCTTGCACTCCGGCCAGCCGCGGGGCGCGCAACACCAGCAGGTCGTCCAGGAACCGGCGGCGCTGCGCCGGGTCACCGCGGACCAGCGCCAGGTCCTCGGGCGCGAACAGCACGGTGCGCAGCACCCCGAGGATGTCGCGCAGCCGCGGCACCGGGGAGCGGTTGATCCGGGCCCGGTTGGCCCGCCCCGGGGTGATCTCCAGCTCGACGGTCAGCTCGCGGCCGGCGTGCACCACCGCGGTGCGCACGATGGCCCGTGCGGCCCCGTGGCGCACCAGTGGCGCGTCGGTGGCCACCCGGTGCGATCCCAGGGTGGACAGGTAGCTCAGCGCCTCGATCAGGTTGGTCTTGCCTTGGCCGTTCGCGCCGACGAGCACCGAGATCCCCGGTTCCAGCTGGACGTCGGCGTGCTCCCAGGACCGGAAATCGGTCACCTCGAGGTTCCGCACGAACATCTCAGTCGGGAGTGGCAGCTTGCACGGCGTGCCCGCCGAACTGCTGGCGCAGCGCCGCCACCGCGCGCATGGCCGGTGAGTCGGGCTGGCGGGAGGCGAACCGGGCGAACAGCGCCGCGGAGATCACCGGCGCGGGCACCGCGTGGTTGATCGCTTCCTCGACCGTCCAGCGGCCTTCGCCGGAGTCCTGTACCCAGCCGCGGAGCTGCGCCAGCTCGGGGTCCCTATCCAGGGCCGCCACCAACAGCTCCAGCAGCCAGGAACGGACCACCGTGCCGCGCTGCCAGGCCTTGAGCACCGCGGGCACATCAGTGATCACATCCGCAGCCGCCAGCAGCTCGTAGCCCTCGGCGTAGGCCTGCATCACGCCGTACTCGATGCCGTTATGCGCCATCTTGGCGAAGTGCCCGGCGCCCACGTCGCCGGCGTGCACGAAGCCCTCCTCCCGCGGGCCCTCGGGACGCAGCGCGTCGAATACCGGCATCAGCCGCTCGACGTGTTCCCCCGAGCCGCCGACCATCAGCCCGTAGCCGTTGCGGGCACCCCAGATCCCGCCGGAGACGCCGCAGTCCAGATACCCGGCGCCATGACCGGCGAGCAGCTGCGCGTGGGCCTGATCCTCGGTGTAGTGCGAGTTACCGCCGTCGACGATGACGTCCCCGTCGGCGAGTAGCTCGGCCAGTTGTGTCAGAGTGTCGCGGGTTGCTTGGCCGGCCGGGACCATGATCCACACGGTGCGCGGTGGGGTGAGCTGATCGACCAGCTCGGCTAGTGATGTGACATCGCGGGTTGGCGAGGTGCGGGAGTAGCCGAAGACCTCGAAGCCTGCGGCGCGCAGCCGGTCGCGCATGTTGGCGCCCATCCGGCCCAGTCCGACGAGACCCAGCTGCATGCTCTCCACCGTAGCGGTGGGGTTCGGGTCGACGTGGTTGCATCCACTGCCCGAGTAGTCAGTGTTTTGTCTTTATCTAGAGAGAAAACTAGTAGTAGTAGTAGTAAGTGCTGTGGGCGGTGTGGATGCTGGCCGTCTGTGCAGCTCTCACGGCGCGGTGGGGTGTGCACGCCGGCATTGAGGGGGCCGCCGTGCGGCTGGCCAACCGTGGATCGTGACGGCCACGGGTACCGGGTACACAGCGTGGCCGGGTTGTCCACAGAGTTGTCCCCAGGTGTGGGTGGATCGTCGACTGACGGGCCATGAGACTTCCTAGCTACCGTCGCGGCGACGGGTGCTCGCGCTGTTCTGGGCCTCGATAAATGAGTCACGTCTGTCAGAACCGTCCGCAATGATGGGGAGATGACCCCCGACCGAAGACGCTGGCTGGCGCTGCTGGTGCTGTGCCTGGGCGACCTGATGATCGTGCTCGACAGCACGATCGTCAACGTCGCGCTGCCGTCGATCCGGGCCGACCTCGGATTCTCCGAGACGTCGCTGGCCTGGGTGGTCAACATATACATGCTGACCTTCGGCGGGTTCCTGCTACTGGCCGGGCGGATGGGCGACCTGTTCGGCCACCGCCGGCTGTTCCTGGGCGCCCTGGCGGTATTCACCTGCGCCTCGCTGGCGTGCGGCCTGGCCGGCTCGCCGGCAGC
>DASQVU010000087.1:0-4116 GCA_035640615.1 Pseudonocardiaceae bacterium | reverse complement strand
CATCACGTCCGGGCAGTACGCGTCGCTTTCCACCATGGCGAGGATTCCGCTGATATGACCGCGCGCGGTCTTCAAGCGACTGATCACCGACCGCTGGTGTGCGTCCATGGCGCCTACCCTACCCCACCCTGGGTGGGTTTCTTACCAAATCCGATGCCGGAACAGCACGTTCCTGCTCCGGGTGGCTAGGAGCAAGTCGACGAGGTGGCGCGCGCCTATACCGCGGCGCCCACCGGCGCACTGTCGCCACGCGGTTGGGAAGGTGCACAAGCATCCATAAGACCCGGCTACCGCTGTTGATTCGGCTGGCACCGAAGTTTTCCGGGCATAGGGTCGGGTCATGGCTGGTGGCGGGGATGTCGACATGGCCGCGGTGGGGCGGTTGCTCGCCGATCGGGGGCGGTGCCGCATCTTGCTGGCGCTGGCGGACGGGCGGGCCCTGCCGGCCAGCGTGCTGGCCGATGAGGCGGGGGTCCGGGCCTCAACAGCGAGTGAGCACCTGCGCAAACTCACCGAGCGGGGCCTGATCGAGGTGATCCCCACCGGCCGCTACCGCTACTACCGGCTGCGTGGCTCGGATGTGGCGCGCCTGGTCGAGGTCATCGGCCGGCTGGCGCCGGCCCAGCCGGTGCGTTCGCTGCGGGAGGGCACCCGCGCTCACGCGCTGCGGCTGGCCAGGCGCTGCTACGACCACATCGCCGGCCGGCTCGGCGTCGCCATCACCGACGCTCTACGCGAACACGGCCTGGTGGAGGGACCCGACGGCACCCCGGACCTGGCCAGGGTGCGCGGCTACCGGCTGGCCGGCGGGGTGACCGATGAGGTGGATTACCGGCTCACCGCGAAGGGACGCCGCCGGCTCACGGCGATCGGCGTGGCACTACCGGAAGGGCTGGGCGCGGTGCGCTGCTGCATCGACTGGACCGAGCAGCGCCATCACATCGCCGGGCCGCTCGGGACCGCGGTTCTTGACGCCTTTGACACCGCCGGCTGGGTCACCCCCGCGCCGGGCCACCGTGCTCTGAAAATAACCAGCCAGGGCGTGAGCGGCCTCCGGGAGCACTTCGGCATCACCTGGCCACCCCCAGCCAGTGCCGCTACGGCGAGAGGAGACCACCATGGCTGACGACAGCCTGATCAACGACTTGCTGCCGGAGTGGACCGCCTTCCGCGACACCGCCGCACACCGCCACCCGGACAGTGGCACCGCGTGCGCCGCCTGGACCACCCGGGACATCGTCGCCCACCAGGCCGGCAACGCCGTCGAGCTGGGCCGGGTACTCGCCGCCCACCTCGACCGGGGACGCAGCGGCCCGTGTCCTGCTGCTGTGGGGACGCCAACCCGCTGACATGACCCGGATTCGTAGCGACGTCGGACCCGAGCAACTCGGGACCGTCCGCGCATTGCTGAGCGGCTACTAAGCGGTCACATCGCGTAGATCAGTGGCAGGGGCCGTCGCGCTGAGAAACAGCTCCACCACCTGCCGCTTGGCCTCGGCCATGCTGACCTCCGGCCGGGCGAGCAGCATATCCGGTGACGTGTCGACGTCGGCGCCTGCGGAGTGCCAGTGCCAGCCGTCGGCCGTGACGGTCAGCTCGGGCACGGTGTTCTCGGTGTCGATGCCACCCCGCCTGCGGAAACCGATCCGGAGATCGCGCACGTCGAGCGGACCGAAGCCGAGGCACGCGCCAGCGGGGACACCTGCGAGCCTTCCTCCTCCGCGATACCGACCGCGCTCTCTACGACTACGTGCTCACCACAGTCCCAGCATCGCAGCGAGGGTTGGCCGTTTCCTGTCCCGACTGACCTAGCCAGCGCCCATACCGCCACCGGCTGTGCGTTGCCGAGCAAGCGACCGTCTAATCTGCCCCGCGTGTCAAAGCGAATGCGACGTGACAAGCGTCGTCCTGCGAAGGGACGGCCCGGCCACGGCAGGCCCGGTCACCGGCGCGCCCGGTCTGATGAGCCCGACCTGATGGCAGATGTTGCCACCGCTCTCGCCGAGGATCAACCACTGCTGCTGCTCTCGCTGGCCAGCTCGCTGCTCTCTGCTCTTGAACCGCCCCGTCCCAACCCCTTCCAACTGGCGCCTCAGCCAGACCTGCCAACTCGTGACGAGTTGGTGCGGATCTTCCTTGACGCACCGCTGCCGGAAACCTCGGCACTGCTGGCGGTCATCGCCGAACTCTCGGGAGACGACATCACCCGCCGCCGGACCCGCCGGGAGATCGTCGAACGAGCGCATGCGCTGCCCGGATGGCTCACCGATCTGAGCCGTACCACGGTGCACCGAGTCGTCGAGATGGTGCACGTGCTCGGCGACGGCGACAACATCATGATCGGCTTGACCCTGCCCGGTGGCTACGCCTTGTCGATCGTGGTCTACATCGATCACAACATGGGGACCGTGGTCAAGGACGCGTTCGTAGTCCCCGAGTCGCTGGACGAGCTGATCGAGCAGATGCGCATCGCCACTGGCGGCGGCCCGGACACCACCTGGGCCGACCTCGCCCCCGCTGACGCCCGAGTCCGGATCCGGGACGCGATCGAGCGGGGCGCCATAACGTTCCCGCCCTTCGAATCCGACTCCTGGCCTGCGTGCCGGCCACTCGTCGAGTGGGCCCTGGGCATGCTGCCCACCGGCGGCACTGGCTACCAGCGGCCGAACTGGGACGCGGAGAGGTTGCGTGGGCTCACCGATCGCTTCTTCGCCTCCCCGTACGGGTCCGGTCTGGACGATGCCGACCACCGCAACCTGCTCGGCTCGCTGCTGTGGTTCGGCACCGATTACGGGCCAGGAGACCCGCTTCGCTGGAGCCCGGCGGCGGTGGAGATCTTGCTCATCGACTGGATCCCCCGCAAGATCGTCGCAGACATTGCCTACCTGGCCAAAGCGCCCGAACTGTTGCGCGCTTTCGTCCGGTTCTGCCACCAGGAACGCAAGATCCGGCCCGCGCTCACCGAAGAGACCCTCGCCGCGGTCGACGAGTACGAACCGGAGTATCAACAGATCATCGCTGCACCGCGGCCCCAGGGGCCGGCCGCACTGCTGGCCGCGATGGGTGCATTGCACCCTGACGGTCCGTGGTCCAATTCCGACGGCGAATTGCCCAGTGTCGGCGAGATCATGCTGAACTCGCTGCGTCGCGCCGTTGGAGGCGAGGACGCGCTGGTGACGCTGGACCCGACGCCGCTGCCGGACGAGCCGTTCGACTGGCAGCCGGTCCCGGCCGACATCCACCAGCGGGTGGCTGAGGTACTCGGCCTGCTCGATCGCTGCTGCGATGAGCGGCTGGACCCGGAATATCGCCTCGAGTACCGCACGGCGTGCCGGCGCCTGCTCGGGCGCGCCGCAGCCAAGGACCCGGAGATCTTCCGTCGCCGGGGCCGGGCTGAGACCGCTGCCGGAGCAATCTGCTGGATCATCGGCAAGGCCAACGACCTGTTCAACCCGGCACTGCAGGTCAAGGACCTGATGGGATTTTTCGGAATCGGCCAGGGCAGCGTCTCGCAGCGCAGCGAGGCTTTCCTGCGCGCCATCGGCGTCGATCCAGCCGACCGGTTCGGGACCATGGACCTCGGCTCACCCGACTACCTCGTCTCGGCCCGCCGCGCCGAGATCATCACGCTGCGTGACCATTACCGGGCCACGGTGTAGTAGTTCTCGATCTCTTGGCCCACGGTGGCGTCGTCGTGACCCGTCCAGTCCAGTAGGGTGGCCGGCTCAGGCAGCGGCATCGCGGACAGCTCGTAGGCGGACACCGCCACCGACCCGGTCAGGCACCGGTATAGCCGGTCGAAAGCGGCTGATCTCAATAACAACATCAGCAGCCGGGTAGCGAGCGGGGAATGCGGATCATGGCATGTCAGCACGTTGACGTGGTTCTCCACGACGACGCGGCCGCCCCAGCGCGCGAGGCAGCCGGCGTCGAACTCCGCGGCGAGCAAGCGTCGTGGTTGCTCCGGAGCGGTGGTCCGCTGGACCAGCACTGCCGGACGGTCCAGGACAAGCGCGCGATCGTCGCCCGGGCGCAGCGCAAGCCACCGCTGCGGCTGCCGGATCGGCGCCCACCGCGGGGTCCCACCCTCCAGGTCGGCGGCCCACACGATGGCGA
>DASQVU010000086.1:0-6163 GCA_035640615.1 Pseudonocardiaceae bacterium | reverse complement strand
GTAGGAGATCGCGCCGGTCGCGAACCGCTTGACTATCGACTCCACCGGCTCGACTTCCTCAATTGGTACCGGCGGACGCAGGCCTTCGCGGAACGTGAACAGCCCGCGCAGCGTCATCAGGCGCTGCGACTGATCATCAACCAGCCGGGTGTACTCCTTGAAGATCTCGTAGCGGCCGGTGCGGGTGGAGTGCTGCAGCTTGAACACCGTGGCGGGGGAGAACACGTGCGCCTCGCCCTCGCGGCGCCACTGGTAGTCCCCGCCGATCGCCAGTTCCCGGTGCGGGGCGTGCACCCCGTCACGCGGGAAGGCGCGGCCATGCCAGCGCGCCACCTCCTCGGCCAGGACGTCGAACCCGACCCCACCCAGCCGCGAGGTGGTACCGGTGAAACAGGAGTCGATGACCTCAGGCCCCAGCCCGATCGCCTCGAAGATCTGCGCGCCGGTGTAGGAGGCCACGGTGGACACGCCCATCTTGGACATCGTCTTGCGCACGCCCTTGCCCAGCGCCTTGATCAGGTTCCGGGTGGCGGTCTTGCCGTCGATATCGCCCAGCAGGCCCCGCTCGGCCAGGTCCTCCACGGTGGCCATGGCCAGGTACGGGTTGACCGCGGCGGCGCCGTAGCCGATCAGCAGGGAGATGTGGTGCACCTCGCGGGCGTCGGCCGCTTCGACGATCAGCCCGACCTGGGTGCGGGTCTTCTCCCGTACCAGGTGGTGGTGCACCGCGCCAGTGAGCAGCAGCGACGGGATCGACGCATAATCCGCGTCAACACCCCGGCCGGACAGCACGATCAGCCGCGCACCATCGCGTACCGCGGCGGAGACCTCAGCACGGATCTCGTCCAGCCGGCGGACCAGCGCAGAGCCGCCACCGTGCACGTCATACAGGCCCTTCACCGTGTAGGACTGGTACTCCGGCCACTCGCCGTCATCGTTGACGTGGACGATCTTGGCGAGCTCGTCGTTGTCCAGCACCGGGAACTGCAGCACGATCCGCCGGCAGGAGTCTCTGTCAGCTACCAGGAGGTTGGGTTGGGCACCGAGCTGGGCCTGCAGCGAGGTCACCAGCTCCTCCCGGATCGCGTCCAGCGGCGGGTTGGTGACCTGGGCGAACAGCTGGGTGAAGTAGTCGAACAGCGGCCTAGGTTGCTCGGAGAACGGCGCCAGCGGAGCGTCGTTACCCATCGACCCGATGGGTTCTACGCCGGTCACCGCCATCGGCCCCAGCAGTATCGCCAGCTCTTCCTGGGTGTACCCCAGCGACTGCTGGCGGCGTACCAGCGAGGAGTGGGATGGGATCTCCCGCTCGCGCTCGGGCAGGTCCTCCAGCTGCACCAGGCCGCCGGTAACCCAGTCGGCGTAGGGATGCTCGGCGGCGAGCTGGCCCTTGATCTCGTCATCGCTGACGATCCGCCCGGTCGCGGTGTCGGCGAGGAACATCCGCCCCGGCTCCAGCCGCCCCTTGCGCACCACCGTGGCGGGGTCGATCTCCAGCACCCCGACCTCACTGGCCAGCACCACCAGGCCATCCTCAGTGACCCAGTAGCGGGCCGGGCGCAGGCCGTTGCGGTCCAACACGGCACCGATCACCGTGCCGTCGGTGAACGCGATCAGCGCCGGCCCGTCCCACGGCTCCATCAGCGTGGAGTGGAACTCGTAGAACGCCCGGCGAGCCGGATCCATCTCGGTGTGGTTCTCCCACGCCTCCGGGATCATCATCAGCACCGCGTGCGGCAGCGGGCGCCCACCCAGATGCAGCAGTTCAAGCACCTCGTCGAACGACGCCGAGTCGCTGGCGTCTGGGGTGGCGATCGGGTAGATCCGTTCCAGATCGCCGGGAATGAGGTCGGTGGCGAGCATGCTTTCCCGCGCGCGCATCCAGTTCCGGTTACCCCGCAACGTGTTGATCTCACCGTTGTGCGAGATGAAGCGGTACGGGTGGGCCAGCGGCCAGGACGGGAACGTGTTGGTGGAGAACCGGGAATGCACCAGCGCCAGCGAGCTGGTGACCCGTTCGTCGGACAGGTCGGGATAGAAGCTCACCAGCTGTTCTTCGGTGAGCATTCCCTTGTAGACGATGGTGCGCCCGGACAGGCTGGGGAAGTAGACATCAAGGTCATGCTCGGCGCGCTTGCGCACGCAGTACACCAGCCGCTCCAGCGCCAGCCCGCGCTGGCCGCCTTGCCCGGCGAGGAACAGCTGCCGGAACCGGGGCATCGCCGACCGCGCGGTCGGCCCTACGCCCTGCGGATTGACCGGCAACTCCCGCCAGCCCAGCACACGCATGCCTTCCTCCGCCGCGATGGCCTCGATGCCTGCTATCACGGTGGTCTCGGCAGCGTTGTCATCAGGCAGGAAGGCGATGCCCACCGCGTAGTGGTCCGGTTCGGGAAGCTCGAAGTCGACGACCTGCCGGAAGAAGCCGTCGGGAACCTGGAACAAAATTCCAGCGCCGTCACCGGTATCGGGTTCGCCGCCGCGGGCGCCGCGATGCTCCAGGTGGCGTAGCGCGGTGAGCGCGTTGCGCACGATGACGTGGTCTCGGCGCCCGGCGAGGTCGGCCACAAACGCAACGCCGCAGGCATCGTGCTCGTAGGCGGGGTCATACAGACCTTGCTGGCGGGGGCTCGGACCTTCTGGCAGGTGGTTAGCGCTCACGAGCACCTCCCGTCGTCTCGATTAACTCACTCGTACACGCATCGGGACGACGTGCACCCATCTGCGGTAATCCGCAGGTTACCTCAGCGGGTTACCGAGTTGTTATAACTTCGGTGCGGCCCCCGGTGGCCCCGGGTGTGGGCCACGCCGATCCCTTCCCGGGGTACGAGAAGGCCTTCCCTGGCATCTTGAGCTGCTGGCTTGCCATGATACCCGGTGGGGGTGCCGGTCCGGGGTAGTGCGCAGTGCAGATTCTTTAAATGAGCGGCCGCGCCCGAATCGGCTATTCGCCCAGAAAGGATGAGAAGGGGGAACGTCGCGATGGATGCGCAGCTGTTGTGCTCCCGGATCCGCCAGGATCTGACCGACGTCGAGGAACGCATCAAGGCCAACGCGTGGTTGGCGGAGCTGTCGGCCGGACGGCTGTCGGTGGGGGCGCTGCGGGCCTTTGCGGGCGAGCAACTGCACATCATTCCCAGCGATCTGCGCAGTTTCGAGGTACTCGCGGCGCGGTTTGACGCTGAGCCGGCCCACAGCTACCTGGCCGGCATGGCTGCTGGAGAGCGCGTTGCGCTGGGCGCCCTGAAGGCCTTCGCCACCGCGGTCGGGCTCCATACTGCCGCACAGCGCGACTATGAGCCGGTGCCAGGCTGCCAGGTGTACCCGTCCTACGTGGCCCGCCTGGCCCGCGACGGCATTCCCGCGGAGGTCGCGGGTGCCCTGTTGGTGAATTTGGACGCTTGGGGCAGCTGCTGCGCGCGGATGGCTAATGCGCTGCCCGCCAACTACCCCCTCAGCCAACCGGACTGTGCGTTCTTCGCGCACTTCGCCGGCCCGGCAACCGAGCTGGAGCAGGCCAGTTTGGCGGTGATCGATGCCGGGCTGGCCCAGGGTGCCGATCCGGCCGGCATCGCCCGGGCAGCCCGCCTGCTGCAGGCCTACGAGCTGCTGTTCTGGGACAGCCTGCCGCGGTGACCCCCGGGGCCGCCAAGCCGTCGCCCATGTGGGTGCACAATCGGGTTCGGCTGCGGAGCCGCCGGAAGGGATGGGTGGTCGGATGGATGACCGTCGGTTGCTGCTGGTGCACGCCCACCCGGACGACGAGGCGATCATGACCGGGGCAACGATGATCCATTATGCCCGGCAGGGTGCCACCGTCGTGCTGGTGACGTGTACCCGCGGCGAGCTCGGCGAGATCGTCGCACCCGAGCTGGCCGGGTTGCGCGACACCGACCCCGACGGCCTCGGGCTGCACCGGGAGGCTGAGCTGGCCGAGGCGCTGGCCGTGCTGGGCGCTGCGCGGCATCACTGGCTGGGCGGCCGCGGTCGCTGGCGGGACAGCGGGATCCCGGCTCAGCCGGATCCCGACGCCTTCGCCGCTGCCGATTCCGGCGAGGCGGTCCGGGCGATGGTCGAGATCCTGCGCGCCGAGCGCCCGCAAGTGGTGATCACCTACGACCCCAGCGGCGGGTACGGCCACCCCGACCACATCCAGGCCAATCACGTGACGATGGCCGCTCTGGATCCCGCCGCGGACCCGGGTTTCAGCCCCGCATTGGGCCCACCGTGGCAGGTCTCGAAGGTCTACTGGATGACGCTGTCCCGCAGCGCGCTGCAGGCAGTGGCCGGCGCCGGGTTGCTGCCGTCCGCGGAGATCATTCCGCGCTCGTCAACTGACGAGGAGATCACCGCCGCGGTGGACGGCAGGGAGTACCTGGGCACCAAGGTGAGCGCGCTGCGGGCCTACCGCAGCCAGATTGATCTCGAAAACGGGCTTTTCGCCGCCCTCAGTACGAGACCCGAATTCGCGGTCGAGCATTACGTACTGGCCCGCGGTGACCGCGGTCCGGGCAGCGGCCCGCACAACTGGGAAGGCGACCTGTTCGCCGGCGTGGGAGTTGCGCGGTGAGCCCGCCGCCGGAGATCCAGCACGCGCTGCGGCGCTTCAAGCGTCGCCGCGTCCGGCGATGGGGTGCGCAGCGGGCCGCGATGGCCGTCACGGTGGTGACCGCACCCGGCGGCCCGGCAGTGCTGCTGACCCGCCGCCCCGACGCGCTGAGTACCTGCGCCGGGCAGCTGGCGTTGCCGGGCCGGTGGGCTGGTCGCTGGGAGTCGGTGCCCGCCGCGGCCCGCCGGCAGCTCGCCGATCACTTCGGGATCGAGCTGCCACCGGAGTCGGTGCTGGGACTGCTGGATGACTACCTTGACGCCAGCCGGCGGGTGATCACTCCCGTGGTGCTCTGGGCCGGCGAGCACGCGGACATCAGCGGCGTCATCGCGGTCCGGTTCGCCGACCTTGACGTCGAGCCGGTGTTCGTGTCCAGCGCCGGCGCGGCCCGACCGGCCATCCGATTGCCGCTGCATGGCGAGTGGTTGCAGGCTCCGGCGGCGGCCGTGCTGCACCAGTTCCGCGAGCTGGTGCTGCACCAGCGGCGCACCCGCCTCGCGATAGCGTAGTGACGTGCGGCTGGCCACCTGGAATGTGAATTCGGTGCGGTCGCGGCTGCCTCGCCTGCTTCCGTGGCTGGATTCCCGCGCACCGGACGTGGTGTGCCTGCAAGAGACCAAGCTGGCGGCGGACGCCTTTGACGAGCTGGTGGCGCCGGCGCTGATCGAGCGGGGCTACGCCGTGGCCCATCACGGCGATGGCCGGTGGAACGGCGTCGCCATTGCCTCCCGGGTGGGGCTGGATGAGGTCGTCCCGGGGTTGATCGATGAGCCGGCGAATCCTGTTGGACCCAGCCCGGCGGTTGAGGCCCGTGCGGTCAGCGCGACCTGCGCGGGGTTACGGATCAGCTCGGTGTACGTGCCCAACGGCCGACGCCCCGACGACCCGCACTACCGCTACAAGCTGGACTGGTTGGCCGCGTTGCGGGCCACCGTGGCAGCCGGGGATCCGGCGTCGACCGTGGTCTGTGGCGACATGAACGTCGCACCCACCGACGCCGACGTCTACGACCCCGCCGCATACGCGTACTCCACCCACGTGACTCCGCCGGAACGTGACGCGCTGCACGCGCTGGAGCTGCACGACCTGGTGCGGGAACGCTGGCCGGATGAGCGGATCTTCACGTACTGGGATTACCGCGCTGGCATGTTCCACCAGGACCTGGGCATGCGCATCGACCTCATACTCGCCGGTGACCACGTCGCCGCCCGGGCGTGCGCGGCCTGGGTGGACCGGGCGGCCCGCAAGGGCAGCGCACCCAGCGACCACGCCCCGGTCATCGTCGACCTCGACGATGCCCCGGACGGCGACTGCGGCCCGGTGGTGCCACCCCCGTCAGCGGCGCGCCGGGTGGCTCGCCGCTGAGCGTGGCGCTAGTCCGCTAACGAGTCATCGCTTTCTTGGGACGAATCATCCGAGTTGGCGAAGACCCGGCTACCGCGGAAGTCCTCGGGGAGCAGGGTGACGAGTTCCTCCTTACCAACCGATTTTTCGGACTCCATGAGGCGGCTCGCGTGCCGTAGCCGGGCTCGCTCGATCGCATTACGCACGCTG
>DASQVU010000085.1:0-3065 GCA_035640615.1 Pseudonocardiaceae bacterium | reverse complement strand
CGGGCTCGCCGCCCGTATCGCGGCACCCCCGGGGGCTGACTAATCTCCCGCCCCCGCTCCGCTCGCCCCATCCCGTCCCCCAAACCCCGACATGGAGACATATCGGGGCGAAAGCAGGCTGAATCGGGGTTGCGGAGTTGGGTTAGCCGGCTATCCGCTGGAGGCGCGCGGAGACGTGCGGCTGCAGGGGCTGGCCGACCATGGCGCGCTGCTCGACGTAGGCGAGGTCCCCGCCTTCGACGATGCCGTAGAGCCGGTGCGCGCCGGTGACCTCCTTGGCCGACGCGCTGCGCACCACTGCGTCGGTGGCCAGTTCCCACGAGGTTTGGTTGCGTGGCCGCCCGTAGAACAGCTCCACGATCCCGGTACCGTGGGCGGCGAGCAGCTCGATGGCGTCATCGGCCTGGGGCCGCCAGAACCCGGTTTCCCGGGCCGCCGGCCGGATCAGGTTGCCGTCGGCGTCGATCAGCCACGCGCGTGACTCGTACCGTAAGAACGGCCGGCCGTCGTGGCAGATCACCAGCTGCTGCCCGAAGCGGAATGGCCCGTCGATGGTCGGGTAGACGATCTCCCCTTCCCCACGCCAGACACCGACCAGCGGCAGCAGTATCAGGCACTGAGGATGTAGCTCCGGACCCTCGCGCAGGTTCGCGGTGTCGGGGGGTACGGGCAGATCGGTGAAATCAGGCATATTCCGGATGCCGGTGGTCTGCGCGCGCTCCGCGGCAACGCGCAGTGCCTCATCGCCGCTGGAACCCCTGCCGGAACTGCCGTTAGCCGCCACCCCGGAGATCATAGGCGGATCACCGGGCGGGTGCCGACGCCCTGCGCGAAGCCTCAGCCCACCTGCAGTTGGAGCAGCTGCATCTTGGAGTTCTCCAGCTCCACCGGGAACACGCCGGGAGTGTTCGCCGTGAAGACCACCGATGCGGTAGCGCCCGCGGGGACGTTGGCCTTGCGGTCGTACCCGTGCACGTGGATCTCGTCGGCCACGTCGCTACTGACCGACAGCACCACCGGGGCGCCCACCGGCACCGTGATCCGGCCGGTGTCGCCGCTGACCTTGCCACCACGGACCTTGACGTTGATGGTGCGCACGGTCGCCGCGGCCGGCGGCTTCCCTGACGCACCGGCGGAGTTGGCGCCGGGCGCGGTACTGGCTCCGTGCCCGCAACCCGCGAGGACCCCGGCGGCCACTGCCGCCGCAGTTACCACGATCGCGACTCGACCCATCTGCGTACCTCCCCAATCACCGGCTGTGCAAGGGCCACTAGCCTGCCACGGCCTCCCGCAAGGCATCGCGGAGGTAGCACAGTGCGCACGAACATCGATATCGATGGCGCTCCGCCGCCCGAAGCGGCCCGGATAGCCGGCACGACCACCAAACGCGCCAGCTGGAACGGCGCGCTACGCGTCGACGATCACGCTGTCGCGAGACGGTCAGCGGCAATGCGGCGGCGTACGGTCACCTGGGCTCCGTGCCGCGGCACCATCGTCACGTGCCGCGCCCGTACCGGCTCGTCCGGCTCCGTCGTCACGGCCAGCTCCACCGTGGACAGGATCTCTCGCAGTACGGTGCGCATCTCCACCTGCGCGAAGGTGGCGCCCAGGCAGCGGCGAACCCCACCGCCGAAGGGCAGCCAGACCGCCGGATCGGGCCGGTGGTCAAGGAAGCGCTGCGGCTGGAACTCCTCCGGGTCGGAGTAGTACCGGCTGCTGTGCTGCACCAGGTTGATGCTGGGGGTCAGCGTGACGCCCGCCGGGATCTGGTACCCGCCCAGCTGCAGGTCAGCGGTGAGCTTGCGGCCGACCTCGAAGAGCACCGGTCGCACCCGCAGGCTTTCCCTGCACACCGCGTCGAGCCAGGCGTCATCGCCGTTCACGGCGGCCTGCGTGGTGCGCGCGAGCAGCTCGGGATGGCGGGTCAGCCGCTCGAAGGTCCACGACAGGGCGGTGGCGGTGGTGTCGTGACCGGCCAGCAGCAGGGTGACGAGCTGGTCGCCTAGCTCGTCGTCGGACATACGCTCACCTGCGCTGTCTGTGCTACGCACCAGCATCGCAAGCGCGTCGGTCCGCTGGTCCAGCCGTGGGTCGGCGCGGCAGCGGCTGATCTCGTCGGCGAGCAGGGCCAGGACCGCGGCACGATGTTGCGCGCGGCGGCGCCACATGCCAAACCGCAGCAGCACCTCCGGTGGCGGGATCAGCTCCACCGGCGAGCCGATCTCCAGCATGGGCGGCAACGCCGCTCTCAGCGCGGCAAGCCGGTGCTGGTCGTGCACCCCGATGACGGTGCGCAGGATGACCTCAAGCGTGAGTCGCTGCATGCACGGGTACAGCGCGAACTGCTTGCCGACCGGCCACCGGGCTACCTCCTCGGCGGTAATGGCGATCATCTCGGCGATCTGCCGGCGCACCGACTCGCCGTGGAAGGCCGGCAGCATCAAGGCGCGGCTGCGCCGGTGCTTGTTCTCGTCGATGACCAGCAGCGAGCGGGTGCCCACCACCTGGGCGAGGGGAAACGCTGCCTCCCCGGCGTGGAAGAGTGCCGGGTCGCCACGGAGCACCATGCGGATGTGCTCGGGGTTCGCCAGGAAAACCAGCGTGCCGATCACCGGAATCCGGATGGCGAACACGTCGCCGTAACGCCGGTGGCAGTACTGCACGAAGCGGATCGGATCCAGCCAGATCAGCCCGGCCTGGATTGCGGCTGGCAGCGGCGGGCCGGGAGGAAACGCACTCGCCATATTCCGGCAATATACCTACGCCACTGACCATGTCGGGGCTCTTCAGGAGTACTAACCCCTGCGGCTTGCTCGTAACGGCAGCCAACTCCGCCAGCACGCTGGCGGGGTTGGCTGCCGCTTGAGACGGCGAGACTCCGGAAGAGCCCCTAACCGCGGTCAAGACACGGTGACTGTGACGGTGTAGAGACCTGGAGCGTTCGCGGTGACCGTCGCTTCACCGTTACCGGATCGGTGGAGGGCGCGGACGGTCCAGGTGCCGGGGGCGGTGAAGAACTGGAAGTTCCCGGACGCTGACGACACCACCTCGGCGGTGAACTCACC
>DASQVU010000084.1:0-16423 GCA_035640615.1 Pseudonocardiaceae bacterium | reverse complement strand
TCGGTGCTGACCGGCCAGACGATCCGCTAGCGGGAAATTGGATCGAGTGCGACCAGGCGCTGTCCGATTCCACTTTTTTCTCGCGATGGCGTGGCAAGGTCGAGCGTTGGCTGACTGCACAGCACGAGGTGCCGGCGCAGGCCACGGTCCCGGCGAAGACCACCGGCGGCTATGTACTGCAGTGGTATCTGATCGTGCCGACTTATGTGGGCGCGCTGCTGTTTCACTCCGCGCGGCGGGTCCCCGCGCTGGCACCCGAGTATCTGCGCTTCCGGCTCGATTCAGCGACACTTCGGGAGGTGGCACTGCGCCCGGGGCGCTTCTGGTGCTTACCGAGCGATCCCGATGCCGGCCATCCCGACGCCGTACCAGTATCCGACGATGCCGCGTTAGGCAAGGTATTGCGTGATCAGGTAATCGCGCATGCCAGCCGCTTTCTCGCAGTCTACGGACCGCAAGTGCGTTTCGGGCGCCGCACGAAATGGGCGACCGTGACCGATGTGCTGGATAGTGGGTTGCTGCTCGCAGGGCGCGCATTCGGGTCACCGCAGGCCGGCGCGGCAGATGCGCGCCTGGTGCTCGGTTCCGGCGAGGACTCCGCCAACCCATCCCCCTATAACCCCCCCTATAAACCTCTGACGTCCGCATCGACAATCTGCGAACTCACCGACGATCGCGGACGCACGCACTGGACCCGCCGGCGCGGCTCCTGCTGCTTCCTCTACGCGCTGCCCGGTGTCGAGCGTCCATGCGCGAGCTGCCCGCGGCTGGGCGCCGCCGACCGGGCTCGCATTTACGGCACACTCGAACAGGCGTAAAGCCCACGCAGCCCTTATCTTCAGATCTGTGGAACCACAACCGGCGAGTCATTGCGGTGCCGGCCGCCGTTTGCCGGCAGTGGTGGTCAACCCGATCAACCTCCCCGACCCGACGGCACTGCGGACACGCATTAGTCGCATCTGCGAGGAGTTGGAGTGGGCACCACCGCTGTGGCTGGAAACCACCGTCGAGGATCCAGGCTGTGGCCAGGCCCGAATAGCACTGTCCGCCGGTGCCGATGTGGTGCTCGCTTGCGGGGGCGACGGCACGGTCCGCCAAGTCGCACAAGTGCTCGCCGGATCGGGCACACCGATAGGTTTGCTGCCCACCGGCACGGCGAATCTGCTCGCCCGCAACCTGGCAATGGACCTTGGCGACCCGGTCAAAGCCGCACAGATCGCATTATCCGGGGAGAACCGGCCGATCGACGTCGGCCGGATATTCATCGACGACCAGGGTGAGGAACAGGTATTCCTGGTCATGGCCGGGTTGGGTTTCGATGCAGAAATCATGGCCGGCGCGCCACGCGAGCTGAAGGAGCGGCTGGGTTCGCTGGCGTATTTCGTGTCCGGGTTTCGCGCACTGGTTGCGCCGCGGGCAGGCATCACCCTTGTCGTGGATGGCCGGGTGGAGCCGTGTCGTCCAGTTCGCACGGTAGTAGTAGGCAACTGCGGCAAGCTTCTTGCCGGACTGGTGTTGCTACCCGGAGCCCGGCTCGATGACGGGTTGCTGGATGTCGTATCCATCGGGCCCAAGAGCATTCGCGGCTGGCTAGCGGTGGCTGCCCGGGTGATCAGCCGCCGGCGCCGCGGCCACCGGATCGTGCAGTATTGGCAAGGCCACACCGTCATGATCAGCGCGGAGTCTGCTCAGCACGCGCAACTTGACGGCGATCTAGTGGGCGAGGTGCGCGCCCTGCGGATGCGCGTCGACCGGGGCGCCCTGTTGATTCGGGTCCCTCGGGCCGACAGCGTCAACAGCTCCAACCGGACCGACAGCGCCGGCGCGCCGTAGCACGCGACTCCATCGGGGCCAGCTGGCGGGCACGCCTGGCGCGCACCCGTTGGCGGGATGCGGGCACCGCAGGCGTCGTGATGCTCCTGGCTGGCGCGGCCGGACGTCAGCAGGCTGCGATGGCCACCGCGGCGGTGATCACGTCGCGATCGGTCTCATCACCGCCATACCGACCATTATCACCGGGCTGGTGGTCCTGCTCAGCATTCCGGCGGATTCGCCCGCGCGCCGCGGGTTGGTGGCACCCGACGCTGAAGTCGAGCGCCACCGGCATGTTCGCCGGAACGTTCCGTTTGCAGTTGGCTGGGTACTCCGATCGTAAGATCGATAACGTCAGCATTGACGCTTGGCGTGATCTCCCGGGTATTGCTGTTAGCCGGTGACTATCTTGGTGTTGCGCTCACCTTCGTCTATGGTGTACGGGTCCTTAAGCGGCCCCAAGCGCCGATGACTGATGCGCCCATTCCCGGTCGCGCCGACCATAGTAACTGACGCATGTTCAATACACCGGTGCCGTCCTCCCCGGACGGCACCGGTGTCTAGCGCCTTAGTTTCCCTTGTGGTAAGCGTCCAATACCTCAGCCGGGATACGGCCACGGTCTGAGACGTTGAAACCGTTCTTACGAGCCCACTCGCGGATCGCCGCGTTCTGTTCACGGTCTACCGATGCCCGCCCACCGCTACTGGCGCGGCGAGCCGGACCTGCGGCCTTGCGGCGCCCTCCTGCCTTCCGAGCGTTGCTGACATAATCAGCTAGCGAGTCACGTAGCTTCCCCGCGTTAGCCGCGGATAGATCAATCTCGTAAGACACGCCGTCGATACCAAACTCAACGGTCTCTTCGGCAGTACCTCCATCGAGGTCATCGACCAAGGTTACGGTGACCTTCTGCGCCATGCGCGTCGTCCTCCCTCAGGGACGTAGTGGAGGGAGCCATCGCACGACGACTCCACAACGACAACGAGCAGGTTAGCCCATTTCCGTACGGAATGCTAAATCAACCCACCGTTGGTGTCCCCTCATTGTGGTCTTACCAGCGGAAACAGGATGGTCTCTCGGATACCCGAACCGGTCAGCGCCATCAGGAGGCGGTCGATCCCCATTCCCATCCCGCCACTCGGCGGCATTCCATACTCCATCGCAGTGAGGAAGTCCTCGTCCAACGGCATCGCCTCATCATCACCAGCAGCGGTGAGCGCAACTTGCGCCTCGAAACGCTCTCGTTGCACCACCGGGTCGACCAGCTCTGAGTACGCGGTGGCCGACTCAACAGACCGTATGTAAAGATCCCATTTTTCCACCAGACCCGGCTCGCTGCGGTGCTGGCGAGTCAGCGGGGAGGTGTCCACCGGGAAGTCCTTCACGAAGGTCGGAGCGTACAGATCGGGCACCACAAGGTGCTCGAACAACTCCTCAACCAGCTTTCCGGGTAGCCAGTCGGGACGTACTTCAAGACCCACTCGTTGCGCATAGTTCAGCAACTCGTCATGACCCGTCGCGGGGCTGATCTGTTCGCCGAGCGCTTTGGATACCGCGTCGAACAAGCTGATCTCCGCCCATTCCCCACCGATGTCGTACTCACTACCATCGGTAAGTCGGACCGTTGTGGATCCGCAGACATCACGGGCTACGGTTTGGTACAGCGTCCGGGTTAGCTGTGCCATCCCTTGGTAGTCGCTGTAAGCCTGATACACCTCAAGCATGGTGAACTCGGGCGAGTGGGTGGAGTCCGCGCCCTCGTTGCGAAACACCCTGTTGAGCTCGAAGACCCGCTCCATCCCGCCGACCACGCAACGCTTCAGGTACAGCTCCGGAGCGATGCGCAGATACAGGTCGGTGTCCAGCGCGTTGGAGTGGGTGACAAACGGCCGGGCCGCAGCGCCGCCATGCACGATCTGCAACATCGGAGTCTCCACCTCGATGAAGTCCAAAGAATGTAGAAACTCCCGGATTGATCGAACTGCATCAGCGCGTGTCCGAGCGGTACGCCGGGCCGCATCCCGGACGATGAGATCAAGGTAACGCTGGCGAACCCGGGTTTCCTCGGCCAGTTCCTTGTGCGCGACGGGAAGCGGACGTAACGCTTTTGCCGCCATGCGCCATTCTCGAACTTGCACGGACAGCTCCCCGCGACGCGAGGAGACCACCTCTCCGGTCACCGACACATGATCGCCGAGATCGACATCCGCTTTCCAGGCCGCGAGTGCCTCAGCGCCCACATCGGCCAGGCTAAGCATGGCCTGCAGTTCGGTTCCATCACCTTCGCGCAGCCGGGCGAAACACAGCTTGCCCGTATTGCGCAGGAAAATGACTCGTCCCGTCACCGCCACCTGCTCGCCGGTGACCGCATCCGCCGGCAACCCGTCATAAGCGTCGCGGATTTCTTTCAGGGTGCGGGTACGTGGCACCTCGACGGGGTATGGATCTGTGCCAGCAGCCAGCATCCGCTCCCGCTTGTGCCGGCGCACCCGCATCTGGTCGGGCAAGTCATTCTCGGCAGTGGATGGCTGGGTGGTCACGGTGGACAACTTAGTGATCCGCTGGATCCGCCCGCCGCGCCGGTACCGTTTATCTGTGGATGAGCTATCCGCGCGCCGGGCGCGTTGCTTCGGATCCGTGGCCGCCCGATATGCGCAACACCGGCCGGACTACCCCGATGAGGCGGTGGCGTGGGCCCTTGCCCCATTACCGAACAGTGCGCAGGCCCTCGATCTCGGTGCGGGCACTGGCAAGCTCACCGAAGCGATGCTGCGCTGCGGGATACCCTCGACAGCAGTGCTGGCCATCGAACCGGACAGTGACATGCGCGCTCAGCTGTCCCGGGTGCTCCTCGAGGTCGACGTGCGTTCGGGGACGGCGGAGCAGATTCCGGCTGCCGATGGCGCAGTCGACGCGGTCCTCGTCGGGCAGGCGTTTCACTGGTTCGACGTCGATCAGGCGCTCGGGGAGATCGCGCGGGTACTGCGACCAGGGGGCGTGCTGGCTGCGCTCGGTAATACCGAGGACGACTCGGTGGATTGGGTAGCCGATCTGACCGCAGCTGCCCAGGCGCAGCGGTCGACCGGCACGGCCGGACGTGGCTTCGCCGACGTGCCGGAACATCCGGCGTTCGACCGCCCGCAGCTGCGCGAGTTCCGCTGGAGCTGGCCGCGCACCATCGACTCGCTGCTGGACACGGTGTCGACTCATTCCTGGGCTGTGACAAGCCCGCCGGACCAGCGAGACGCCAGCTTCGCCGCGATTCGTCGTTTCCTCGAAACGCACCCCAGTACCCGCGGCGGCAGCTTCGAGCTGCCCATGCAGACCCTGGTGCTCCGGACAACCCGGCGCGCCTGCCGTCAGGGGTCGTGGAAAGTGCTCAAGCATCCATAGACCGCGTCGGCGCGACACGGGGGGCACGGGGACGCGACACGCCCGGCACGGGGGGCGCGTGAGGTCAGGTGATATTGCGAGCGAAGATCATGCGCAGGCCGCGCAGGGTCAGGTGGGGGGCGTGGTGGGTGATGGTCTGCGACTCGGCGATCAGCAAGGGGGCCAGCCCGCCGGTAGCGATCACCGCCACGTCGCGCTCAGCGCCCGGAGCGATCTCCGCAGCGATCCGCCGGACCAGCCCGTCGACCTGCCCGGCGAAGCCGTACAGCAGCCCAGACTGCAGGGCTTCCACGGTGTTCTTGCCGATCACCGACCGAGGCCGCACCAGCTGCACCTTCACCAGCTGGGCAGCTCTGGTGGCGAGCGCATCGATGGAGATCTCGATGCCTGGCGCAAGCGCCCCGCCGAGAAACTCCCCGCGCGCGCTGACCACGTCGAAGTTGGTGGAGGTGCCGAAGTCCACCACGATCGCCGGGCCGCCGTAGAGGGTGTAGGCGGCCAACGTGTTGACGATCCGATCCGCACCCACCTCGCGCGGGTTATCGCAGACCAACGGCACTCCGGTGCGCACCCCGGGCTCCACGATCACCCGGGGCAGCTGCGGCCAGTACCGGTCGACCATCACTCGCAGCTCGCGCAGCACCGCCGGGACGGTGGACAGCGCCGCCACACCCGTGACCTTGTCGGCATACTCTCCGAGCAACCCTCGAAAGGTCAACGCCATCTCGTCAGCGGTCATCCGCGCATCGGTACGCATCCGCCAATCGCGCAGCAGCTCGGCGTCGGCACCGGTGCCGTCAAACAACCCGAGAACGATGTTGGTGTTGCCGATATCTACGGTGAGCAGCACTCGGGTGCCCCCGCCGCATCGAGCTGACTGCCCTGGTGCACGATCCGGTTGTCGGCGTCGACGAACACCACCCGTGGCTGGTACTGCCGGGCTTGAGCGTCATCCATCGTGCCGTAGGCGATGAGAATCACCAGGTCGCCGGGCGCCACCAGATGTGCAGCGGCGCCATTGATCCCGATCACGCCGCTGGATCGGGCACCGGGGATCACGTAGGTCTCCAGCCGGGCCCCGTTGGTGACGTCCACGATCGCAACCCGCTCACCGGCGAGCAGATCCGCGGCGTCCATCAGGTCCTCGTCGACCGTCACCGACCCCACGTAGTGCAGTTCCGAATGCGTGACGGTAGCCCGGTGGATCTTGGACTTCAGCATCGTCCGGAACATCACAGGCCTCCCAAGTGCACGCACACGTTGTCGATCAATCGGATACCCGCGACGGTGGCAGCCACCAGCAGCCGAGCCGATCCCCGCAGCGGGGCGGGACCGAACTGCGGATCGCGCAACGCCAGGTAGTCCAGCGCGACGGCAGGCTGCCCGGCCAGCACCTGATGAGCGGCGGCGAGCACCGCCTCCGCACCCCGGGCACCGGCCTGTACCCCTGCCGCCAGCGCCGCCGGAAGCGCCACCGCCGCAGCGCGCGCCGCACTGTCCAGGTGGACGTTGCGCGACGACATCGCCAACCCGTCCGGGTCGCGCACGGTGGGCAACCCGACCACCTGCACACCCAGGTGCAGGTCGGCCACCATCCGCTGGATGAGGACGAGCTGCTGGTAGTCCTTCTCTCCGAACATCGCGCGGTCCGGGCCGACGATCCCGAACAGCTTGGCCACCACCGTGAGCACCCCGGCGAAGTGACCGGGCCGGCTGGCGCCTTCCAGCTCGGTGCCCAGCGCGCCGGGCGCCACGGTGGTGCCGCATCCCGGCGGGTACATCGCCTCAACCGGCGGCACGAAGACCAGCTCCACACCTTCGGCCTGGCACACGGCAACATCCGCATCGAGCTGGCGGGGGTAGCGGTCGAGATCGTCGCGCGCATCGAACTGCAGTGGATTGACGAAGATCGAGACGACGACAGCTGCATTCGAGACGGCGCGGGCGGCGCGGATCAGGGAGCGGTGGCCGGCGTGCAAGGCTCCCATCGTCGGGACCAGCACGACTGGCCGACCGGCCCGGCGCACCGCGCGGGTGACCGCGGACACCGCGGCGGGGTCCGCGTAGACGGTCGCCAGACTCGTCACCCTGACCCCTGTAAGGTCTCCCGGATCTGGGTGGCGGCCGCGGGCGCCAGCAACCCCGCCGCCTCGGCCCGGTCGGCAGTGCGGCTGGCCTGCGTGCGGTAGGGATCGAGCAGCTCCGGGGCAGACTCCGCCAGCACCCGCAGGTGCAGCCGGATCGTGTCGAGGTCGCCGCGGGCCACCGGGCCGGTCAGCGCACGGTCGCCGTGGCGCAGGGTGTTGTCCAGCGCCGCCTCCAGCAGCGGGCCCAGCAGCCGCTCGGCGGGCACCACACCGGCGTGCTCCAGGGTGTCCACCGCGTCGCGCACCAGGGTGGCCAGATGGTTGGCGCCGTGTGCGAGCGCCGCGTGGTACAGCGGCCGGGCCTCGGGCGGTACGCGGACCGGCTCGGCGCCCATCTCCAGCACCAGCGCTTCTCCGACGCTCCAGCCGGTCTCGTCGGCCACCGTGACACCCACACAGGCACCGGCCAGCCGCGCGACGTCCTCTGCCCGCCCGGTGAAGGTCATTGCGGGATGCAACGCCAGCGGAAGCACCCCGCGCTCGACCGCCGGCGCGAGTACATCGACGCCACGCGCGCCGCTGGTGTGCACCACGATCTGACCGGCCCGGAACGCCCCGGTGGTGGCAAGTCCAGCGACCAGGTCCACCAGCACATCGTCGGGAACGGCGAGCAGGACCAGATCACCACGGCGGACGACATCATCGGGGGGCAGCACCGGCGCGTCGGGTAGCAGGTCTGCGGCGCGCCGCAGCGATGCACGGGATACCGCGCTGACCCCGACCACCACGTGCCCGGCTCCGGACAGTGCGGCGCCAAGGACCGACCCGACCCGTCCGGCGGAGACCACCCCGACGGCCAGCCGGGCTGGCCGGTCAGCCACGCCGCGCGGGGCAGCCGTACCCGGTCGCGGCCTCCGTGGCGTCACCGCCATTGCCGCCTCCCAACGTTCCAGTCCCACGCTGGCCGTGGGTACCGGACTGCCGCAGGTTAACCCGACTGTTACTCGCCGCGCCGCTTCAGGTGAGCAGCTTCACCCTGGGAGTCCTGCGGGGCCTGCACCGCTCGGTCCCGAGCGGCCTTGAGCTCGGCCAGTGCCTCGTGATGCCATCGCCGGGTGTCCGGGCTGGCCGTGCCGCGCTGCACCCGGTCGGACAGGAACGCCAGTTCGGTGACTGCATTCTGGTAGTCGTGCACCGCGCCGGCGGCACCGTCTCCGGAACGCCGCCGTACCTCGGCGCGCCAGCCCCGCCGGCCGGACTGGCTGGCCAGCAGCGGGACCTCGGTCGGCGCGATCCAACCGGCGCTGGCGAACCCCGGTAGCGCAGCAGAGATCATCTGCTGTTCCCGGCGGCGTTGCCACACCACCAGCGCGATCAGCGCACCGAACAGTGGAACCATGACTACGCCGTAGACGGCCGGCAGGTAGCCAAGACCGGCAGAAGCGTTCCAGAGCGCGTGCAGCCCGACCGCCCCGAGGTAGCCAGCTGCGAGACAGCGGCTCCGGTGCACCAACACCCCGCCGAGCACGTTGCGCCGGCGAGCCACCAGACCCACAGCGATCCCGGTGAGCGCGGTGAACACCGGATGCGCGAATGGTGAGAGCACTCCGCGCAGCAGGAAGACGGTGGCCACACTGCCGCCGATGGCGAAAGCGCGCCCGAAGTACAGGACGTTCTCGCTGAATGCAAAGCCCGCGGCAACCAGGCCCGCGTAGACGGCCCCGTCCACGACCCCGTCGATCTCGCGGCGCCGCAGGTACAGCAGGCCGACCAGGAACGTACCCTTGAGTGCCTCCTCGGCGACCGGTGCAGAAATCACCGCTGCGGCCCAATCACCACCGCCGGTACCGAACTCATGCTCCCCGAACCCGGTCACCGCGTCGTTGACCAGCGCCGCACCGAGCACTGAGATGCCCGCGCCCCAGAGGAAGGCGGCGAGCAGCAGCTTCGGCGGCTCAGGCTCCCAGCGATCCACCCACAGGAACGCGGCCACCACCGGCAGCACCGGAAAAACCGCGGTGATTGTGCCGACCAGCGCGGCCGGACCTCCGATGGCGCTGCTGATCAGGCTCAGTGCGATGAGCACCGGGACGGCCAGCGCGATCAGCCCGAGCACCGCGGGCAGCGCTGTCCGGTGATGGGCCACGGCGAGGCAGCCTAAGCCCTCACCGTTCCGGACGGGCACTGACCATCAAGAGCGGGCTCCATGATCGCCAGAAGTGCGCACCGACCGTGCCGTGCTGCACAGTGGCCGCCCAGTTTCAGTGATCATGCTGAATGCGGCTGCGGCGCCAGCTGCCTACACCTCGCCGTCCGGCGTGTCGCCGGGGTCCTCGGGCGTGCGGCAGCAATGCTCGAGCCACAGTGCGGCGGCGACCAGCGCAGCCGCGCAGACCGTACCGATCGCTGAGGTGATGGTGTCCGACGCCGCCGACGCCAGCTGGGAGCGCAGCGGCAGCACGTAGGCGAGTACGCCCAACCACCCGCCGCCGGTGATCGCACCGGCCAGCGAGGACGCCTTGGCCAGGATGACGGCCTTCGCGGCGGTGAGCGCCTGCACCGGCCGGCTGCCCGGACGTTGCTGGATCCGGGCCCGTAGCGTGTTGCCGAGCACCACCTCGGCGATCGCGAAGATGAGCAACGTGGTGCCGGCCGGCTGCGGCAACGTCGGCACCACGCCGTAGGACAGCTGCAGCACCAGATTCACCAGGACACCGGCGACGATCGCGGCCGCGATCAGGTCCCGGGCTCGGGTGAACGTCACGGTGACGCCAACCTGAGGTCGTCGCGGCGCTGCACACCCCGTCTGTCCTCGGCCGGCAGTGCAGCGACCAGGTCGGCCACGGCGCCATGGCCGGCGAGCACCGCGTCGGGGGACACCTCCAGCCAGGGCACCAGCACGAAGGCGCGCTGGTGGGCGCGGGGATGCGGCAACGTCAGCTGCGGGTCGTCCCGGCGGGACTGCTCCACGTCGATCACGTCTACGTCCAGGGTGCGCGGACCCCACCGCTGGGTGCGGGTGCGCTGCGCGGCGGCCTCGCAGCACTGCGCGCGGCGTAGCCACTCCTGCGCGTCGGCGGCCGGGTCATCGACCAGGAGGACGGCGTTGAGGAACTGATCCTGCGGCACGCCGCCCCAGGGCGCCGTCTCGTACACCCCCGACACCGCCCGGACCACCTTCCCTAACCGGTCGACACATCCGCGCAAGTACCCCAGCCGGTCCCCCACGTTCGACCCGATCGACAACACCGCCCTACTCACCCGAGGCCTCCGCTAACCGCATTGAAGCATCCACGCTGCGGTCATGAGCGCCCGCGGGACACGGTGACGGAGACGTCGGTGAAGGGCTGCGCCAGGGGGGCCTGAGGCTTGTGCACGGTGACCTCGACGGCCTGCACCCGCTGGTCAGTCAGGATCTCGGTGGCGATGCGAGCCGCGACGGTCTCGATCAGGTTGCACGGGTCCCCGCCGACTATGTCAGCAGCCCGCTGGGCCAGCGCGCCGTAGTCCAATGTCGCGGACAGCTCGTCGGTGGCCGCGGCAGGAGCCAGGTCCAGCCAGACCGTGGCGTCGACCAGAAAGTCCTGCCCGTTGCGTCGCTCGAAGTCGTGCACCCCGTGCCGGCCGTGCACCCGCAACCCGGTCAGGATGATCCGGTCGCTCACCGCGCAGCGCCGTCCCAGCGCCTAGGGCCCCGGCCAGCAGGCTGGGCGGCACCGGCCCGCCAGGCTGCCGCGACGGTGACAGCGTCCCGCGAGGCCCGCGCGTCGTGCACCCGGACTCCCCAGACGCCGGCCATGGCAGCCAGCGCGGATACCGCGGCGGTCGCGGTGTCCCGGCCGTCGCAAGGCCGCGGCTTGCCGCCCGGCCCGGCCAGCAAGGACCCCAGGAACCGCTTGCGGGACGCGCCCAGCAGCACCGGGAACCCCAGTTCGGTCAACACTTCGAGGTGGCCCAGCAGGGCCCAGTTGTGCACGGCCTTCTTGGCGAAGCCGAGCCCGGGGTCCAGGATCAGCGCTCCGGGATCCACCCCGGCGAGCACCGCGGCGTCGACCCGGGCAACCAGTTCGGCGCGCACTTCGGCGACGACGTCGGCATAGCTGGCTAGCTTGTCCATCGTGTCGCTGGGCCCGCGCCAGTGCGTCAGGATCCACGGGGCTCGGCACCGGGCCATGGTCGAGGCCATCGCGGGATCGGCCAGGCCGCCCGAGACGTCGTTGACGATGATCGCGCCGGCCTCCAGGGCAGCCTCGGCCACCGCTGGGCGGGTGGTGTCCACGCTGCACGGCAGGCCATCGGCGATGAGCTCACGGATCACCGGAACCACCCGGGCGATCTCGGTGGCCACGTCGACCCGGCGAGCTCCCGGGCGGGTGGACTCGCCGCCGACGTCGATCAGATCAGCGCCCTGCGCGCGTAGCACCAGCCCGTGCGCCACCGCCTTGTCGCGGTCCAGGTAGCGCCCTCCGTCGCTGAACGAATCGGGGGTGACATTGAGAACGCCGATCACCACGCAGCGACCGGGATCGGGGATGGCGGGGTGCACCAAGTCACCTCCGCATCATCAGCTCCAGTACCTCCGCACGGGACGAGGCACTGGTCTTGAACAACCCCCGCACCGCCGAGGTGGTGGTGGTCGAGCCGGGCTTGCGGATGCCGCGCATCGCCATGCACAGGTGCTCAGCTTCGATCACCACGATCACCCCCCGCGGTTCCAGCCGGCGCACCAGCGCGTCAGCAACCTGCGAGGTGAGCCGCTCCTGCACCTGCGGGCGCCGGGCATACAGATCGACCAGCCGGGCCAGCTTCGACAGCCCGGTGACCCGACCTGCCGCGTTGGGGATGTAGCCGACGTGGGCCATGCCGTGGAACGGCACCAGGTGATGCTCGCACTGGCTGTACATCGGGATGTCCCGCACCAGCACCAGCTCGTCATGGCCTTCGTCGAAGGTCCGCTCCAGCACCGAGTCCGGGTCGAGGAACAGCCCGGCGAACATCTCCTGGTACGCCCGCGCGACCCGAGCCGGGGTCTCCCGCAACCCCTCCCGGTCCGGGTCCTCCCCGCAGGCGATCAGCAACTCGCGCACCGCCGCCTCGGCCCGGGCGCGGTCGAAGACGCGGGGCGGCCCCACGGCCAGGTCGGAAGCGACGGTGCTGGTCGCGCCCAATCGCTGGTTCAGTCGTTCGGTGTCCAATTCGCCGGCTCAGCCGTTGGATCAATTCGCCGGCTCAGCCGGCGGGCGGCTGATCGTCGGACTGGTTGTCCTGCGGCGGTCCGGTGACGGGTGGCCCGGGGCGCCAGGACGGGGCGGGCGGCTCCGTGGCTGGGCGCCATCCCGGCGGGGCACCGTAGTTCGGCGGGCCGGAGCTTGGGCGAGGGTAGGACGGGGAGTACGGCCCGGGCTGTCCCTGGTGCCCCGATTGCCCGCCGTTGACCATGCCCGCCGGGTATCCCGGATGCGGCCCCGCGCCGTTGGGACCGGGGTGACCGGGTGGCCCGTGCGGTGGGCCGCCGGGCAGGTCGTCAGCACCCGGTGCGACCCCCACCGGCGTGGGCTCCCGCTTCGGCTGCCCCGGCGGCCACGGCTCGCCGCGCTCCTTGGCCAGCTCACCGGCTGTCTTGATCGGTGGCTTGTCCGACGGGGTGCGCCCGCCGAAGTCGTTGAATGCGGTGATCCGCGGCCGCTTCTCCACCCGGTCAAAGATCCGCTCGAGATCCTTGCGTTGCAGCGTCTCGCGCTCCAGCAACTCGACGACCAGGTCGTCGAGCACGTCCCGGTAGGTGTTGAGGATCTCCCACGCCTCGGTATGAGCGGCTTCGATGAGCGCCCGCACCTCCTCGTCGATCTCGTGCGCGACCTCCAGGGAGTAGTCCGGCTGCCGGCCCGCGGAACGGCCGAGGAACGGGTCACCCTGCTCCTGGCCGTAGCGCACCGCGCCCAGCCGCGCGCTCATGCCGTACTCGGTGACCATCGCACGAGCAATCTTGGTGGCCTGGTCGATGTCCGATGACGCCCCAGTGGTCGGTTCGTGGAACACCAGCTCTTCGGCCGAGCGTCCGCCCAACGCGAACACCAACCGGGCGATCATCTCCGACCGGGTCATCATCTGCTTGTCGTCCTCGGGCACCACCAGCGCATGCCCGCCGGTGCGCCCACGGGGCAGGATGGTCAGCTTGTACACCGGGTCGATGTCCGGCATCGCCCAGGCTGCCAGCGCGTGGCCACCCTCGTGATACGCGGTGATCTTCTTCTCCTGCTCGGAGATGATCCGGTTCTTGCGGCGCGGGCCGCCGATCACCCGGTCGACCGCCTCTTCCAGCGCGGCGCCGTTGATGAGCTGGCCGCCTTCTCTCGCGGTGAGCAGCGCGGACTCGTTGATCACGTTGGCCAGGTCAGCGCCGGAGAACCCGACGGTGCGCTTGGCCAGCCCGTCGAGGTCGACGTCGGTGGCCAGCGGCTTGCCCTTGGAATGCACCTCCAGGATGGCCCGGCGGCCGCGGATATCCGGCGCGGACACCGGGATCTGCCGGTCGAAGCGGCCGGGCCGCAGCAACGCCGGATCCAGGATGTCGGGCCGGTTGGTTGCGGCGATGAGGATGATGCCGCCGCGCGCGTCGAAGCCGTCCATCTCGACCAGCAGCTGGTTGAGCGTCTGCTCGCGCTCGTCGTGCCCACCGCCCAGGCCGGCGCCGCGCTGGCGACCCACCGCGTCGATCTCGTCGACGAAGACGATGCACGGGGCGTTCTGCTTGGCCTGCTCGAACAGGTCCCGGACCCGGCTGGCGCCCACACCGACGAACATCTCCACGAAGTCGGATCCGGAGATGGAGTAGAACGGCACCCCGGCCTCGCCGGCGACCGCCCGGGCGAGCAGCGTCTTGCCGGTGCCGGGCGGGCCGTACAGCAACACACCCTTGGGGATCTTGGCGCCGAGCGCCTGGTAACGGCTCGGGTTGGCGAGGAAGTCTTTGATCTCCTCGAGTTCCTCGACGGCTTCGTCGGCGCCCGCGACGTCGGCGAAGGTCGTCTTGGGCATGTCCTTGGACAGCTGTTTGGCCTTGGACTTGCCGAAGTTCAGGACGCGGTTACCGCCGCCTTGGACGTTGTTCATCATCCACAGCAGCAACAGCAGCAGCAGACCCAGCGGGATGAGGTAGATCAGTACCTGGAACAGCAGGGACTGCTGGGTGACCTTGGTGTCCCAGCCGTTGGGGATCTGGGCGTCGCGCAGCGCCTGGGTGACCTGGTCGGTGCTCTGCTCCGGGTACTGCGTCATCACCTTGGTGCCCTGGATCCCCTGGATCGGGTGGTCCAGCGTCATCCGCAGCCGCTGTTCCTTGTCCTCCAACGTCGCCTGCTTGACGTTGTGGTCGGCGAGCTGCGTCAACGCCTGGGAAGTGGTGACCTGGCTGTAGCCCCGGGTGTCGTCGAGCAGGAAACCGAAGGCGTAGTACAGCAGCAACCCGGTTACCACCCACAACAGCGGGTTGCGAAGTATTTTCTTGCGGTCCATTCGGTTACGGCCCTCGGTGGCCTCGACCCTCCTGAGCTGACTGTGCTCTGTCCAACTGTGCTGGGTGTACTGCACTGCGGGACGGTGCTAGCAGCACACCGGCGCAAGGACAGCAGAGCACTCCCGTTGCCCCCACCCTACCCGGCGGGCCGGGTTCTCGGTTGGTGGACGATGACCTGTGTTGATGAGCTGTGTTGATGGCTGAGTAGACCCTGTGCCAGCGGCGTAAACCTCCCCCATGTGCGATGCCCGAATGACGGTACTAGCGTCCCGGCATACGCTCCGGGGTACACCAGGAGCGATAGTCGCGGAACCGCTAATCGGCGTAGACCTCGGGGGCCAGGGTGCCGATATACGGCAGGTCACGGTACCGCTCGGCGTAGTCCAGGCCGTAGCCGACGACGAACTCCTGGGGGATGTCGAACCCGATGTAGCGCACCGGCACGTCGATCTGGATGGCGTCCGGCTTGCGCAACAACGTGCACACTTCCAGCGAGGCTGGCCGACGGGCCATCAGGTTGCGCAGCAACCACGACAGCGTCAGCCCTGAGTCGATGATGTCCTCCACGACGAGGACGTGGCGCCCAGCGATGTCGCGGTCGAGGTCTTTGAGAATGCGCACCACCCCCGATGAGGAGGTCGCCGAGCCGTAGGAGGCCACCGCCATGAACTCCAGCTGGACCGGGATGGGCAGCGCTCGGGCGAAGTCGGTCATGAACATGACGGCGCCCTTGAGCACGCCGACGAGCAACAGGTCGCCGTCCACGTGTTTGGCTTGGAAATCGGCGGCCACCTGCTGAGCCAGCTCAGCGATGCGGCGCCGGATCTGCTTCTCGGTAACCAGTACCGACGCAATCTCACCCGCATACAGCCCCGCCCCATCATTACCTGCTTTACCCACCCCTTTACCTACCGCCCCATCCCGACATGGAGACATATTGGGGTCATCGACCGGGTGATGACCCCGATATGTCTCGATGTCGGGGTCAGGGCGGGGGTGCGGGTTGATGTGGTTAGGAGACATGGAGTCTCCCGTGGGTGCGGGAGAGGTCGAGGGCGCCGGGTAGGCGCAGCGGGCCCTGGCCCGACCAGCGGCCGATGAGGTCGTCGGCAGCACGCAGGTGGGCGTCGGTCAGCTCGGTCACCCCGGCGTCGAGCAGCCAGCGCCGCAGCACCCGGCGGCGCAGCGCGGCCGGGTACGGGGCGAGCGTCGCCACGTCCAGATCGGCATCACGGCGGGCGACCGCGAGCAGGTCGCCGGCCTGGCTGTCGAGCACGTCGAGGTCCTCCCGCAGTTGCTCGGCGGTGCGCGCCAGCGCCTGTGCCACCCCGCCGGCCAGCACGTCCTCCAGTAACGGCAGCACCTCGGTGCGCAGCCGGACCCGCCGGAAGGCCGGGTCGGCGTTGTGCGGGTCGATCCAGGGCCTGAGCCCCAGCGCGGCACAGGCTGCGGCGGTGACCGCCCGGCGGACCTCCAGCAGCGGCCGGCCCCACGGCGGGTCGAGCTGCCGCATGCCCGCGATCGACCGGGGTCCTGAGCCGCGCCCTAACCCCAGCAGCACCGTTTCCGCCTGGTCGTCCAGGGTGTGGCCGAGCAACACCAGCGCCCCATCCGGCG
>DASQVU010000083.1:0-3367 GCA_035640615.1 Pseudonocardiaceae bacterium | reverse complement strand
GATCGGCTTGGAGCTCGGCCAGCAGGATGCCGTCCGTCATCAGCTTCACCAGGGTGTCCTCGCGGGCCCGATCGGTGAAGCGAACCTTCCAACCGACCGCCCCACCGACCGGAACGCCAAGCTCCTCAGCGATGCGCTCAGCCACCGTGCGTGCCGCCAGCCGGCGCGGCTGCGTGTGCCCGATGGTGCCCCGGATCCCGCGGCCTAGCTGCAGGCAGATCTTGGGCAGCTGGGTGGTTTTGCCGGACCCGGTTTCCCCGGCGACCACCACCACCTGGTGATTCCGGATCACCTCCGCGATCTCGCTGGTGTGCCGGCTGATCGGCAGCGCCGGCGGGTAGGAAATCCGCGGTGCGGCCGCCTGCCGGCGCGCGATCTGGGCCTCGGTCAGCGATGTGCCCACGAGCAGCGATCTCCTTATCGGCCGGATGAGCCCGGAACAACGTCAGCCGCCTGCAGCAGCTGGCACCACCGGCCGGCCCGATCACCCACCCTAGAGCACTAGTTACCGGAGAGTCACAAGTCGATACAGTGGTCGATGTGGAGCTGGCTTACGACCGATTCGGCAGCGGGCCCCCCTTAGTTCTGCTGCACGGAGCTGGTCACCGGCGGCAAGGCTGGCTTCCCGTCATCGACCGGTTAGCCCCGCACCGCGATGTGATCTCCGTCGATTTTCCGGGATTCGGCGAGTCACCTCCGCTGCCGGAGCACCTGCCCTACGAGCTGGAAACCGCAATCATCGTCCTCAAGGAGTTCTTCGCCGATCTGGGACTGGACCGGCCGCACGTGGCGGGCAACTCCATGGGAGGCTTGGTCTCCCTGGTGCTGGCCCACCACGGGATGGTCAGCAGCGCGACCGCGCTGTCCCCGGCGGGGCTGTGGACCCCGATGGAGCGGCGGGTGTCGTTGAGCATAATCCGCTCGGTGCAACGCACCGCGCGATACATGCCGCCGGGACTGGCAACCCGGCTGTCCAAGACACCGGCCGGGCGAACCCTGATGTGCGGCCTCCTGTTCGGCCGCCCGGACCTGCTCGAGCCAGAGGTTCTGCTCGCGGATATGCAGGCGATGATCCATGCGGTGGGCTTTGGCCCCACCCTGGCCGCTGGCGACCGGATCATTTTCGCCAGCGAGGTGCATGCTGACGTGCCGGTGACCATCGCCTGGGGCTCCCGGGATTTGCTGTTCCGGCGACCCCGCGCGGAAGCGGTCATGCGGCTGATCCCGCATGTTCGGCTACTGCGGCTGCCCGGTTGCGGGCACGTGCCGATGAACGACAATCCTGAGCTGGTGGCCCACGTCCTGCTCACCGGCAGCGATCCTGTTGCCGGCGTGGAACGGTAAGCCCGGCGGCCGCTCGGCCAGCCGATCAGCGGGTGTCCAGCACGAGGTAGCCCTCGGCCAGTCTGCCCTCCGGGAAACCGGCCGCCTGCGCCTGCCGGGCACCCCACCCCCGGATCAGCTCCTCCAGATCCGCCATGTGCGCGGTCTGGCTGGTGTGCGCACGCAACGCCGCGATCTTGCGGTCGACGGTGTCGGTAATGTCGACGTAGTGGTCGGCTCGGGCGTTCCCGTTCACCACCCAGGTCTCGCGCACGATGTGGGCTGCCAGGCCTTCCTCGGCAAGCAGTTCAGGATGGGCAAACGGGTTGCGCGCATCGGGGTAGATCGCGCAGAGGGCAGCCTCGCCAGCCGCCAGGTGATCGGGGTGGCTGGCGTAGACACTGCGCAGGTCACGTTGCGGGGAGGGGACCACCACCCGGTCCGGCCGGACCCGGCGGATGACCCGGGTGATGTCGCGGCGTAGCTCGAAGCTCACCACCAGCCGGCCATCGGGGTAGCCGAGGAACTCAACGTCGGTGACACCCAGCACGGCGGCCGCCTTGCGCTGCTCGTCTTGGCGGATACCGCCGATCGCCGAGCGGGGTACCTTCGGGTCGAATCCACCGGCGTCACCGTCAGTCAGGATGCAGTACGAGACCTCAAGCCCCGCGTCGGTCCAGGTGGCGATCGTGCCGGCGCATCCGAAATCGACGTCGTCTGGATGAGCGGCGACGACCAGCACCCGTTGCACCGATTGCTCTGCTGCCACGGCACCTCCCGTCATCAATGGCATAGCCACTAACAACGATTACGCCGCCGGGCTTCCCATCGCGGTCGTGGGCCTCGCGGCTGCGGTCGTCGAGGAGATCACTGCCCCGGCAGGCCGGGTAGCGGCTCGTCCTTCCAGAGCGTGCGCAGTTGGGTCGCGTACGCGTCGATGTTGTAGGTCCCACAGCCCGCTCCGCCATAGCCGATGTAGTTGCCATGGGCGTCCCGCCGCCCGCCGGCCATCACCGTGGCGAGCCCGTGATGGGCGATCATGCTGCGGATGCCGGCGGTGATGTTGGCCACCGGGTCGGTGATCGGGCGATCGGCCAGGCTGGGCAGTACGCAGGCCCTGAAGGTGCTCGGGATGGTCTGCATGAGGCCCTGGGACGGGGTACCCGCCGCGGCGTTGCTGTCCCAGTTGTTGATCGCGTTGGGGTTCCCGCCGGATTCATGCATGATGATCGTCTTTACCCCCTCGGCGAGCGCCTGGGGAAGGCCCATCAGTCCGAGGGCCTTGGCGATCCAGCCGTCCAGGCTGTGGTTGTTGCCGGCCTGATACGGCTTGCCAAGACGGGTTTGCAGCGCCTCCTGGTAGGCCGCCGCTCGGGCGGCGGCGTCGGCGCGCTCAACGGCACGGCGCAGCGCGGGCAGCTCGGGGGTGGCTTTGCGGACCGAGGACACTTGCATGATCTCCGGTTCCAGCGATGGACCGGCCAGTGCCGCCGGGGTGATGTCGACGACCTTCTCGGTGGCCGCTGACGTGGTCGTGTGCATCGCATGACCGGCCACTGCCAGGGCGCCGACAGCGACGGCTGCGGTGACCGCCCGACCGCGCAGCGCCGGACCTGGACGGGGCATCCGGTGCGCACCGGGTGATGCCGATGCGGGGCGAGGCGGGACAACGAACTCGGGATCTCGCTGACGACCGCGGGGGCTGCGGTGACGCGCCAACTGATGATCCCTTTCACCCTGGGACCTGGCCGAGCAGGGCGCCCGCGGCCAGACCGTGATCTGCGACGGGCGGAAGGTAACGGTAGGGACACGGCACCGGCAAACCCCTCAAACGCCTAGTCGCGCCATGTGCGCCGGGTGCGCCAACGGGAGCGACGAACGGTCAGTAACTGACCCGCTGGACGTTTACTGGGCCTGACCGTCCAGCGCGCAGAGGTGCGAATCACCGGCCGCAGTACACCAGCACAACCCAGCGCACCAGGGGAATTTGTAGCGGCAGCCGCCCGTAGGTCTGGTTAGGTAAGCCGCCAACCCAGCAGCCGAC
>DASQVU010000082.1:0-4370 GCA_035640615.1 Pseudonocardiaceae bacterium | reverse complement strand
AGGTCGTCACGTACAAGATAAAGCCGAACGTTCGATGGTCGGACGGCCAGCCGTGGGACTGCCATGACTTCTACCTGGCCTGGTTGGCGGGCAGCGGCGTCACGCCCTACTTCAAGCCGGCGAGCACCCGGGGATTGGATCGAGTTACCGCCGCGTGTCGAGATAACGACACCTTTGTGGAGACATATCGGTCTCCTTACGCCGATTGGCGCCGCAACTATCTGCAACACGCTATCCTCCCCGCGCATATTCTGGAGCGGGCCACTGGAATTTCCGACGTCACCACCCTGCGGCCGGAGTCGCCACCGGCTGAGCTGAAAAAAGCCGGTGACTTCTGGAACAACAACTGGACCGGCTTCGACCTCAAGACGATGCCCGCATCGGGGCCGTACCAGTTCGACAGCTCGACGTCGAGTACCCAAACCGTGTTGATCCGCAATAATAACTGGCCGGGCAATCCCGGCGGTCCAGCGAGGCTTGTGTTCACGGCTGTCGCGGACGGGGCGGCCGCGGTAGCAGGTCTCGCGAACCGGCAGTTCGGCGTCGTACAGCTGCCGGCCGATCCGCTGCTGGCCGATCGGCTGCGGGAACTGTCCGCGCGGGGCGTGATATTCGAAACCCGCGATGGCGCAGGCGTCGAACACCTGGATTTCAACCTGGCCAGCCCGTTGTTCGCCGATCCGGTCGTCCGGACCGCTTTTGCGCAGTGCATTGACCGCAACAAGCTCGTTGATGAGGTGGTGCGTGGGGTGCGCCCGGAGGCGCAGCCGCTGGGAAGCCTGATATTCCTTCCGGGCGATGCGCGATACGAGGATCTGTACTCCGACAAGTTGATCGCCGACGCGCAGAAAGCACAGGTGACGCTGGAGCGCGGTGGCTGGGTGCTGGGTCCTGACGGTGTCTACTCCCGGGACGGTCAGCGGCTTTCCTTCGCGATCAGCCATGACGGTTCGCCCACCCATTCCCAAGAGGTGGACCTGATCAGGGCGCAATGCCGGCAGGCCGGAATGGAAATAGCCAACCGGGCAAGCCCGAACGATCTGACCGATGTGGTGTCTCACGGGCAGTTCGATGTGGTCTTGACGGCAAGCTCGCGAATACCCCGTGCGTGGTCGGCGGCGGACCATTACGAAACTAAAGGCTCGCTCAATTACCAGCATTACAGCAACCCTGCCCTCGACGCTGCGCTCGGTGTTGCAGAGACGGAGTACGCCGAGCCGGCCCAGCTGGATGCTCTGGCGAAAGCCGACCGGCTCCTTGCGGATGATCTCGTGTCATTACCGTTATTTCAGATACCTATAATGTGGGCTTACGCAAAAAATATCGACAGCGTCTACCGGCAAGCGTCGAACGGCGTCACCTGGAATGCAAACGAATGGAACGTCAGCTGATACCGCTTGCGGGCTGGCAAGACGGATGCGCCGTGAACTCGCCGCCGTGGTATCACCACTTGAGTGAGTGGTGAGCTGATGGTGCGCCCGGCGCGTGTTGACGAGCTCGATCGAGTCGGGCAGCTCACTGTGGCGGCCTACGTCGTTGACGGGCATGCGAACCCCAGCGGTTCCTACGCTAGGGAGCTGGCCGACGCGCCGCGCCGAGCCAAGGACGCCGAACTGCTGGTAGCGGTGGATTCCGAAGACACCCTGTTGGGTACGGTCACGATCTGCATGCCAGGCAGCCCGCTGGGCGAGCTGTCCCGTGCCGGTGAGCTGGAGTTCCGGATGCTGGCGGTGGCCCCTGATGCGCGCCGCCGCGGGGTGGGCGAATTGCTGGTAAGAGCCGTGCTGGCCAGAGCTAGGGAAATCGGCGCGCACCGGGTCGTGCTGTCCACCGCTGCGGACATGAATGTCGCGCACCGGCTCTATGCCCGGTTGGGCTTCACCCGGCTTCCTGGGTTGGACTGGTGCCCGATGCCTGGCCTCAACCTGCTCGCTTTCGGTAAGACCCTGACCTGCCCTCGCGCCCTGTAGAGGGCGATCACTTGCGCAGCACGACGGCGACGATCCCGGCCAGGTGCTCCAGGCGGGCGACTTCAGCGGCGCGGAACATCGGGCCACCCGGGCGCCCGATCAGCAGGGCCTGATCCGGGCCGCCCAGCGGGGTGGCCGCCAGCTCAGTGCCCAGTTCGCGCCATGGCAGCGGGACCCACGGCTCCTCACCGTCCAGGATCGTGGCGCGGCGCAAGGGCCACCAGGGCAGCTCCCCGACCACGGTCTCCGGGGCGGCGAACGAGGCGGTCACCCGGTGCGGTGTGCCGTCCGTGGTCGCGAACACGACGGCCCAACCCGCTCGGACGATCTTAGGAACCCCATCGGTGAAGGTCTGCAAGCCGTGTTCGGGGTCGGCGGCGACCTGCTCCACCAGCTCAAGCTCCCGGTGGGTTTCCAGCACGCCGGCCCACGGGCGGACCGCATCGACCTCAACGCCCTGGACCGATTCCGCAGCGGTGATCAATACATCCGGCAGCCGACCGGAGGGAAGTTCCACGACGAGATCGTCAACGGCGACGCCGGATCTGCGCTCGACGACGTCCAGGCTCAGGATGTCGACTCCCACCTTGCCCAGTGCAGTGGCCACCGCGCCGAGCGCGCCTGGACGGTCCGGCAGCTGAAGTCGGATCAGAAAGGACATTCGCCGCCGTGCCTGTTCACCCGCCGAGCCAACGCCATAGAAATCCTCCATGAAGACGTGCTGACTCCGATAGCCCTAGTGCTCGCCGGGCGCCGATTGTGGCAGAGCGTGCCGCACGTCGCGTCGAGGCTAGACTCGCCGGATCAGCAATCCCACGAGCGTTCAGGAGTCCGCGTGCCCACCATCTCCCGTGACGAGGTCGCGTATCTCGCCCGGCTCGCCCGGCTGGCCGTCACTGAGGAGGAGCTGGACCTGTTTGCCGGCCAGCTCGACGTGATCTTGACTTCGGTCGCCCGGGTTAGTGAGGTGGCGGCCGAGGATATTCCCCCCACCTCGCACGCGATCGGGCTGGAGGACGTGTTCCGCGACGACGTGCCGCGCCCTGGCTTGACCCAGCAGCAGGCACTCTCGGGTGCCTACGCCACGGAGGACGGCAGGTTCCGGGTGCCCCGCATCCTGGATGAGTCATGACCGGATTGATTCGGCTGCCGGCCGCCGAGCTGGCCGAACTGATTCATCGCCGGGAGATCTCGGCGGTTGAGGTGACCCAGGCGCACCTGGATCGGATCGGGTCCGTGGATCCCGCGGTGCGCGCGTTCCTGCACCTGGACGCCGACGGTGCGCTGGCCACCGCTGCTGCCGTGGACGAGCGCCTGCAGCGAGGGGACGCTGCAGTCTCCCCGCTGGCCGGCGTACCGCTGGCGCTCAAGGACGTGTTCACCACTGTGGACATGCCGACGACCTGCGCCTCACGGATCCTGGAGGGCTGGCGCCCGCCGTATGACGCCACCGTCACCCGCAAGCTGCGGGAGGCGGGGATGGTCATTCTGGGCAAGACGAACATGGACGAGTTCGCCATGGGCTCCTCGACAGAGAACTCTGCCTATGGGCCCACCCGCAATCCCTGGGACCTCGAGCGCGTGCCGGGTGGGTCGGGTGGCGGGTCGGCGGCGGCGGTCTCCGCTTTCGAGGCGCCGCTGGCGGTCGGTACCGATACCGGCGGCTCGATCCGCCAGCCCAGCGCACTGACCGGGACAGTCGGGGTTAAACCGACTTACGGCGGCATCTCCCGGTATGGCCTGGTGGCCTTCTCCTCCAGCCTGGATCAAGGCGGGCCGGTGGCCCGCACGGTGCTCGACGCCGCGCTGCTGCACGAGGTGATCGGCGGGTACGACCCGCTGGATTCCACTTCGATCGATGCGCCGGTGCCGCCGGTGGTGGCGGCGGCTCGCGCCGGCGCCACCGGTGAGCTGGCCGGCGTCCGGGTGGGGGTGGTCAGCCAGTTCCGCGGCGCGGGCTACCAGCCCGGGGTGTTGCGCGCGTTCGAGACTGCGGTGAGCCGGCTACGTCAGCTGGGTGCTGCGATCGTCGAGGTGTCCTGCCCGGCTTTCGACCATGCACTGCCCGCCTACTACCTCATCGCGCCCAGCGAGTGCTCCTCGAACCTGGCCCGCTTCGACGGCATGCGCTACGGGCTGCGCTGCGGGGATGACGGCACCCGCAGCGCCGAGGAGGTGATGTCGCTGACCCGCGAGGCCGGTTTCGGGCCAGAGGTCAAGCGACGCATCATGCTGGGGACCTACGCGCTGTCCGCTGGGTACTACGACGCCTACTACGGCCAGGCGCAGAAGGTCCGCACCCTGATCATCCGGGACTTCGCTGCGGCGTACGAGCAGGTCGACGTGCTGATCTCGCCGACCACTCCGACTACCGCGTTCCCCTTGGGCGAGCGGGTGGAC
>DASQVU010000081.1:0-5864 GCA_035640615.1 Pseudonocardiaceae bacterium | reverse complement strand
ACACGGCAGCGGGCAGCAACCCGGGTAGAGCCAGTGCGCCTAACCCGATCAGCCCGCAGGTGTACCCGTAGCGGGCCAGCTGGCGGTGGTCGCGGACCACCGCCAGTACCGCCACGAAAAGCCCGAGGCCCAGCGCTGTCCAGGCGATCTGGTGGGGCAGGTTGCCCACCGGAATCGGATCTCCCGCCGAGGCGGCGGTAGCCTCGTCGGCCAGGTCGAGCCGGTGGATGACCACCAGTCCCAACCCGTTGAGCAACGCCACGCACGGCAGGATCAGCGGGTCGGCGTAGGGCGCAAGCCACCGCACCGCGATATGCGCGGCGCTGAACAACGCCAGGTAGGCGGCGCCGTCGTAGAGCACCGCGCTGGTAAGTCCTTGCGGCTGGTTGAGCTCCACCAGCACCAGCGCGGTGGTGACCACGATGGTCGCGAAGGCCAGCATGAGCAGTTCCAGGCCGCGCTTGGTCGGTGGCAGGGCACCGGGTTGCGCGCCCGTGTCCTGGACGGGAACAGGAGTGACCATCAGCGCGCCATCCGGCAGTCCACTCCGGGCTCCGAAGGCCTGTCCGGTAGCGGTGTGCCGGTGATTGTCGGTGTGTTCGGATCCGTGGTGGCGGGTGTGACGGGTGCCGCGGCACCGTTGGGCGAGCACAGCGGCAAGAGGTCATTGGTGCGTAGCCGGCCGATGATCTCGCGAGCGCCATCCAGCCCGCTGGTGCTGATCATGCCCCGGCGCACGTTGGTCCGCGCGTACGGTTGCAGGTCGCGCAGGTACACAGCCTCGCAGCCGTGGGCGTCCTGCCGGCAGCTGCCTTCAGCCCAGGAATGTAGCGGCACTCCGAGGAACTCGCCGCGAACGCCGTGGAAGACACCTACCTCGCCGTCGTCGGCGGCGCCCACGAAGTACTGGCCGAGCACCAAGATGGAACCGATCGCAACGATGCCGGCCACCACCGTGGCGAGCACCGCCAAGCCGATGATGGTGCGCTTTCGCTTGCGGCGCAGCAGTTGCGGGTCGGGCGGTTCTGGCTCGCTGCGCTGGGGCTGCACGGGAGCCGGCCGGGGCAGCGTGGTGGTCGCCGCGCGGGCGGCCGCCGAGTCGGGCTGCGGTTGTTCGATCCCATCGCCTGCCGCGCCGGCGATGATCGGCGCATCTTCGCCGTACTCGACATCGACCACGTCGGCCACGATGCAGGTGATGTTGTCCGGACCGCCGCCCCGCAGCGCCAGCTCGATGAGGCGATCGGCGCACGCCTCCGGGTCGGGCAGGCTCAGGCCTTCCGCCAGGTTCTCGGCACTGACCACGTCAGAGAGCCCGTCGGAGCACAGCATGTAGCGATCCCCGGCGCGGGCCTCCCGCACGGTGAGCGACGGTTCCACGTCGTGCCCGGTCAGCGCCTTGAGCAGCAGCGAGCGCTGCGGGTGGTGGCTGGCCTCGTGTGGGGAGATCCGTCCCTCGTCGATTAGCGACTGGACGAAGGTGTCATCGTGGGTGATCTGGCTGAACACGCCGTCGCGCAGCAGGTAGGCGCGGGAGTCCCCGACATGGGCCAAGCCGATCTTGTTACCGCCGAACAGGACCGCCGTGAGGGTGGTTCCCATCCCCTCGCGTTCCGGGTCCTCGCGGACCAGCTCGCTGATCGCGGCGTTGCCGGCCAGGGTGGCCTCGTGCAGCTGATCCAGCAAGTCGTTGCCTGGATCGTCGTCATCCAGCGGGGCGAATGCGGCGATGACGGCTTTAGAGGCCACCTCCCCGGCCGCATGCCCGCCCATCCCGTCGGCCAGCGCCAGCAGGCGAGGACCGGCATAGACCGCGTCCTCGTTGTTCTGCCGGACCAGGCCGCGGTCGCTGCGGGCTGCATAGCGGAGCACCAGAGTCATGAGCGCAGCTCGATCACCGTCTTGCCGATGCGGATCGGGACTCCCGGCGGGACCCGGGTAGGTCCGGTGACCTTAGCCCTGTCCAGGTAGGTGCCGTTGGTAGAGCCCAGATCCTCCAGGAACCAGTCGCCGCCCTGGAAGCCGAGGCGGGCGTGCCGGGTGGACGCGTAATCGTCGTCGAGCACCAGGGTGGAGTCGTCGGCCCGGCCGATCAGGATGGGTCTGCCATCCAAAGAGATCCGGGTACCTGCTAGCCCGCCCGCGGTGACCACCAGCTGGCGGGGCGTCCGATTGCGCTCGGCCCGCGCCCCGCGACGAGACATCGGCAGGCTGGCGCGCAGCCCGGAGGCCACGAACAGATCCGAGCGCACGATGCGTAGCGCGGCGATGACGAACAACCAGAGCAGGAGCAGGAAACCCGCTCTGGTCAGTTGCAGCACCAGCTCCGGCACGCTTGTTTCGTTTCTGCTAGCTCGCGTGGTCGTCAACGTTATTCATATAGTGCCGTTACTCCTACACCACTCAGCCTTGGGTCCGAAAAACCAGCCGGGACTGCCCCACCCGCACCACATCGCCGTCGACCAGCTGCCAAGTCTGCACGGGGATGCCGTTGACCGTGGTGCCGTTGGTCGATCCGAGGTCGGCGAGCCGGGCCGTCCGCCCGTCCCAGGTGATCTCCAGGTGCCGCCGCGACACGCCGGTGTCAGGCAGCCGGAACTGGGCGTCGTGGCCGCGGCCCACCACCATGGTGCCCTCGGTGAGCTGGTAGTAGCGATTGGATCCATCATCCAGGATCAACGCGGCCGACAGCGGACTGTCCTGGTGGTAACCATACGGGGGCTGCTGGTTGTCGAGGCTTCCGTAGCGGTAGTCGCCTTGCGCGCTTTGCGAGTAGCCGGACTGGTCATAGCCGTAGTAGCCATAGTTGTCCGATGCGCCAGGGCTCTGCGGGCTCTGGGGATCTTGCGGAACATGGCCATACCGGGAACCCGGATAGGCGTAGCCCGCCGGCTGGCCGTAATCCTGTGCGGCCGCTGGTACGCCGTCGTGACGGTACGGGTTGCGCTGGGCGTCTCCGGCTCTGGCGGGATCGACCGGCGGCTGGCTCATAGCCTGACTCATGGCGCCGTCTCCTGCGGTGCGAGGTTGCGGTGTGTCCGGATCGACCGACGAGCTGGTGCGGAACTGTCCGGTATGCAGGGTTGGAGACACCTTGAGCGCCACCACCACGTCTCCATAGACATCCCAGCCCTGCTCTGCAAGATGAGCCCGGATGCAGTTCTTGAGCATCCGGGTCACCCGCTGCTCGTCGCCGGCCAGCCGGTCGTGGTCGGCGGCCCCGAGTGTCACGGTGTAGCGGTTCGGTGCGAGCACCCGCCCCCCCGCGAGCGGACGTGCGTTGTCGTCCGCCTCACGCTGGAGCGCCTGCGCCACCTCCTGCGGCACCACGCTGCCGCCGAAGACCCTGGCAAAGGCGTCGCCGACGATACCCTGCAACCGGCGCTCGAACCGTTGCGCCTTGCCCACAGCGACCTCCTTTCCCAGGCTGCCGTCACGGGTCTGCTCTGGGGGCAGCCCCGATGGTATCGGGCAAGACCAACGGTTCGGGTCAGCTGCGTGGCGTGCTCTGCTACTGCACGTGCTAGGCTGCCGCCGGTTACTTAGCGCGTCACTTGGGCGAGTGGCGGAATGGCAGACGCGCACGGTTCAGGTCCGTGTGTCCGTAAGGACGTGGGGGTTCAACTCCCCCCTCGCCCACTCCCAACCCTCGGCGACCCACGAGGATGTCCTCTTTGTCGTTGAGCTTCGGCGGCGGCCTCGTTGTGATCAGGCTGCGATCTCGGCTCATTTTGACGGCTGAAACTGGTGCTTTCCGAGGCAACGTCTGGGAACGTGCACGCGTTTGGTGACGGATTGCGTACCACCGCGACCTAAATTGTCGTCTACTGCGCCCAAGCCATGATCTTGGTACTCGATGGTCTCGTGAGCTGGCCTAGGTAGTCGCGGTGCTGCGTCTACGTAATTTCGGCTCTGGCACCGTCGCCATGTTGCGGGCTGCGACCGTGACCTAAGTGGTGCCGGGCGCATCGAGTCGCGACCCAGCCTGCCCCGCATTTCGGTGCTGGCCAGCAGAAATGTGAGCGGACTGGTCGGCTCGGGCCTGGAGTGCCTAGGTACCACGTTGGCGGAGCTAAGTAGCCGCCGGCGGCTGAGCTAAGTAGTCAAAAAGAGCGTGTCCGGGGCTACGTGGTGGGCTGAATAGTTAGGGGCGAATGCATGTTGTCAGACGACTAGGCCGTTGTCATGATGGTGATCGTCGAATCGGCTTTGCCACCCGATAAGACAATTCCAGACAAATCCGAGGAGGATGTCTATGTCTGATTCTTTCAGCTTTATCGAACTCGATGGTCAACGCGTCGAACTGCTCCCCGCACGCACCGTTCTGTCTACGATCTACAAGGCCGGTGGAGGTTGCCACGCCGGCAACGGCGGCGCTGCCTATGGCGGCATTGGCGTCATCGTGGACCTCGACCTTCTCACCAGTGGTGGTCACGATGTCAACAATGCCGGTAATGCCTACGGCGGTCCCGGTGGCAGCTGCAAGTGAAATACGCTGATGGCGGCAACTGCTGACCGTTGTCAGCTCAGGTGCCGGTAATGATAGTCGGTGGCGTTGGCTAGGGAACGGCACCGGCGTGGCAGGCGCAACGCACGAGGCGGTGCTGGGGCAGCCGACTGTATTGAAGTCGTGCAGCACCGTCACGCGATTCTCCTCCCGCGCGTGCGTTGACGTCGCACTGCAGGGGTGGCCGTAACGCGGTCACCCCTGCAGTGCAATGCGCATGCAGACTGCATTACTTACCGGGCAGTTAAAGCTTAGCCCATCAGCTTCCCATCAGTTTTCCGAGAAGTGGCAGGTCCTTTACCATGCTGAGTGGGTCCTTAGCTGGAGTGCTGGCGCCTTCAGTACCACCGCCAGTCGCAGTGCCAGTTGCAGCCCCTCCGGCTGCAGCCCCTTCGGCGGCGGTCATGACCAGAGACATGACTGTACGTGCGGGAAGCAGCTCTAGGTGCTGCGTGCCGATTTCGGTAAAACTCAGTGCTTCAGGCATGTAGTCCCCCTCACAGTGGCCCAGTGGGCCGGGCAGTGGCTCCAGTGGGCGCCCAACAGTTGGCCCGTGGGCCAGGTCAGAACCGCATCGGGCGGCGTTGGCCACGTGGCTGTATACACCATGGCGAAGGGTCGCTCACCTGACAACCGTGTTGGTTACCTAACAACCGCGTTGGTTACTTAAAATCTGCACTGGACCACCTAGCCAGGACTCCGATTCTCCGCTATATAATCAGTTGCCGCGGAGCTGGGGGAATCGTGGAGGTTATTTTGCGACAGCTCTTGGGACCACGAACTCCCTCCGCCACGCGAGGAAATTCGAAGGGGTGGCCGCGGGTGTGCGACCACCCCTTCGTGCCACCGGCAGCTCGCGCGACCATGTTGCCGTCTTTTGGCAGTTTCGTCGACAGCTGAAACCGGTGGTACCAACCCTTCACGCGAACCACGTGATGCTGCCAACTTCTCGCCGGAACTAATAATCTCTCCGACCCAGGCAGCAAGTGGTATCAATCAGCTCAGGATCAGTGGCCAGTCGTCACCGCTGCCGGCGTGCACTGCTGAGCGACGTGCGCCGGGTTCAGGAACAGACCGAGAAGGCCCGCTGTACTCTGCGGGTCCGCAACGTTGTTGCAGCTGCTCACGACGGTACCACCGTCACCGCTGAACATGGACAGGACGGTACGCGCAGGGAGCAGCTCCACGGATTGCTCGGCCAGCGCGGCAAAGCTCATTGCATCAGACATCTAAGTTCTCCTCACAGTGTGGCGCCAAGAGGTACAGGAAAAGAACGCCTAACCAACAGTATTGTCGGTTTGGCTAATTTATACCGTAAACAGGGGAGGATCGTATGACAACACTCATTCGCCACTTA
>DASQVU010000080.1:0-2897 GCA_035640615.1 Pseudonocardiaceae bacterium | reverse complement strand
AATTGGCACCGTGATCGTCGGCGGCCTCGCGGTAGCTAGAAAGGCGCGTCAGCCGGCGTCGGTTGCCGGGGCTTCATTGGGCCGATCCCTCTGCCCCTCTGGATGAGCTGTATGTGGTTGTGGTCCTTACCGTACGTCAGTCGGTACCGACCGCCCAGCGGAGTCCACCATGCGGGACCTGGTAATTCGGGTTGGCTGCGATGCGAGGATGGTTGGCGTGACTTCTCCGGGGAGCCCGCTTGCGCCGCTGCACCTTGTCCTCGGTGAGGAGGAACTGCTCGTCGAACGGGCTGTGCAGGCTGTCGTGGAAGCGGCACAGCTGGCTGATCCGCAGACTGAAGTGCGTCGGATGCGCGCCTGCGATTTGCTTCCTGGCGAACTTGATGAGCTGGTCAGCCCGTCGTTGTTCGCGCAGCGGCGGGTGGTGGTCGTGGGTGGTGCCCAGGAAGCCGGCAAAGACCTTGCCGACGCAGTGCTGGACCATGCGCGCCATCTGATCCAGGGTGCAGAGGGCATCGTGCTTGTTGTCGTGCACGCGGCTGGCGGGCGCGGTAAGGCCCTGGCCGATGGGTTACGTGCGGCTGGTGCTGCGGTGCGCGAATGCCCGCGGATCACTCGTTTCGAGGACCGGGCCGGCTTCATTCGCGACGAGGTGCACCGTGCGGGCGGGCGGATCAGCGCGGGCGCGGTGACCGCCCTGCTCGACGCGGTAGGGTCCGACCTGCGTGAACTCGCTTGCGCGGCGGCGCAACTGAGTACCGACAGCGGCGGGTCGGTGGACGAGGCGGCGGTGCGTCGCTATCACCGTGGCCGCGCCGAAGTGACCGGTTTCGCGGTCGCCGAGAAGGCGATGACCGGAGACCGCGCCGCTGCTCTGGAGACGTTGCGCTGGGCGATGCAGCTTGGCGTGCCGCATGTGCTGGTCGCGGACGCGTTGGCCGACGCCGTGCGCACGGTGGCGCGGGTGAGCACATCGGGCCGCGCCGACCCGTACCGGCTCGCCAGCGCGCTGGGTATGCCACCGTGGAAGGTGAAGAAGGCGCTGGCGCAGGCCCGTGGTTGGGATCGGGACGGGCTGACGAAGGCGATCGAGCTGGTGGCAGCGGTGAACGCCGACGTCAAGGGTGCCGCCGCGGATGCAGAATATGCATTGGAACGTACGGTGTTAGCGCTGTGCGCGGCCCATCGCCGCTGAGCGGCGAACCAGGGCACCGCCGCTGAGCGGCGAACAGGCAACGGCTGGCGAGCTGAGCGGTTAGAGCTGATTGGCCCGCTTGGCCATGGCGGATTTGCGGTTCGCCGCCTGGTTGCGGTGGATGACGCCCTTGCTGGCCGCCTTGTCCAGTGCCCGGCTGGCCGCGACCAGCTCGCTCAGTGCCCGGTCCTTCTCACCGGCGCCCGCGGCCTCACGGAACTTGCGAACTGCGGTCTTGAGCGATGACTTGACGGACTTGTTGCGCAGCCGCGCCTTCTCGTTGGTCCGGATCCGCTTCAGCTGCGACTTGATGTTGGCCACGCGTTTACCTTCGATCTTGCCTTCCGTAGGAGGTGCCGTTGCGCGGCACGGTGCACGATCATAACAGTCGGGATGACCGGCTCTATCCCAAACCCCGTGCACCACAGGTTAGGACAGCTTGATGGAAGTACTGAGCAGCCGCATCCTCATTCGCCCGCGCGACCGTGCGCGGTCCATGGCGTTCTACCGTGACGTGTTGGGGCTCGCGATCCACCGGGAGTTCCCTGGCGGCACGGTGTTCGTCCTGGGCGGCGGCTTCCTGGAAATCTCGGGGCAGTCTGAGGCGGCGCCGAGTGTCGCGACCGCGGTGTGGTTGCAAGTCCGGGACCTGGCCGCGACGGCCAGTGAGCTGGTCGACCGGGGCGTCACAGTGCTGCGGGAGCCGCGCCGTGAGCCGTGGGGGCTTGACGAGATGTGGATCGCCGACCCGGACGGCTTCCGGTTGGTGATCGTCGAGGTACCTGCTGATCACCCGCTTCGGACCGACCAACGCTCTGCAGGTGCCTAGAACACCCGGTAAGGCAGGAACTTGCCGTCCAGCACCAGCCTCACCCGATCACCGCGAGGGTCTTCCCGACGCTCAAAGGACAGCTCGAAGTCGATGGCGCTCATGATGCCGTCGCCGAATTCCTCCCGGATGAGCTCGGCGAGCGTATTGCCGTAGACCTGCACCACCTCCCGGAGCCGGTAGACGACCGGTTGTGTGGTATCGACCATGTCTGCACCGCGAAGCGGTGGCAGCTGCAAGGCATCCACCACCTCGTCGTCGAGCTGCAGCAGCTGCCCCACAGCACGCGCCTGCTCGGCGTCCAACGGCTGTTGACCCAAGACCGCTGAGGTGCTCCACACTACGGAGCGGCCCAGCGTCTCCGCGATCTTCTGCCAGGGCACTCCGAGGCGGTGCTTGGCGGTTAGCGCAGCGAACGCCGCTTCCCGGCGTCCCAACGTGGGCAGCGTTACTATCGTCACGTCGGCGTCTCCTTTCGGATACAGGAAGTCCCGATCATCTTTGCCTTAGCCGCCGGTCCCACGCTGCTGATGGCAACAAATGCAACACAACGTTTACCGCCCTTAACATGGCGTTAGCTGAGCGACTCGACGTCCAGCTGGGCCAACGTCGAGACGCTTGCTCGCTCCTGGCGGCTGAAGGCCGCTTTGATGCGGCGTGCAACCATGACGTGATCCCTGATGCCACCCGAGGACTGCTGAGTGACCACGTTCGCCGATAAGACGTTCACCCCACCCGAGCTGATCCGCAACTTCTGCGTCATCGCGCACATCGACCACGGCAAGTCCACCCTGGCCGACCGTATGTTGCAGCTCACCGGCGTGCTTGACGAACGCAACTACCGCGCGCAGTACCTCGACCGGATGGACATTG
>DASQVU010000079.1:0-5438 GCA_035640615.1 Pseudonocardiaceae bacterium | reverse complement strand
GACCACGCCGCGATCCGCTCTTCGGCACCGTCCAGTTCGAGCCACGGCGCCAACATGCCGGGGGACTGGGCGCCTTGTCCGGGTGCGAGCAGTGCGATCATCGGTATCCACTGAACACCCTGGCTGGCCACGGTGGTGATGCCGCCGGGCACGAAGTCCACCGCGCCATTCTTGTGGAGTGTCTACAAGGTGGCTTCCGGCGCTCCTCCGGCTGCCTGGCTGATCCGGGCGGTTACCACCCGCCTACCACAGGCCGCGGGAGCGGGCCAGCCGGCCGACCGCCAGGCCTATTCGCAGCACCAGGCTGTCTCGCGGGTCACCGGGTACCCGTCCGGTGATCTCGGCGATGCGGCGTAGCCGGTAGCGCACCGTATTCGGGTGCACGAACAACCGCCGGGCACAGGCCTCCAGGACTCCGCTGGCGTCGAAATAGGCGTCGAGTGTCTCGACCAGGCCTCCGCTTGCTTCCGTGAGGGGACGCATTACCTGGTCCACCAGTAGCCGTTCCGCCTCCGGGTCCCCGGCCAGCGCGCGTTCGGGCAGCAGCTCCGCGGCCGGTACCGGGCGCGGAGCCGTGGGCCAGGCCGCCACCGCCCGTAGCGCGGACAGGGCATCGGCGGCGCTGCGGTGCGCCTCGGCCAGCGACGGGACCGTCGGTCCGACGACCACCGGACCAGCCCCGAAGGCGTCGATCATCCACTGCGGGTCGTCGGGCAGGGCGGGGCAGCCGCTGACCACCAGAACGAGACGGGAACCCTGCACGCCCACGAGCACTCCGCGCCCGGCGCGAACAGCGACACCACGGAGTTCGGCCAGTAGCTCCGGGGCTCCCTCCGGCGGCGGATTGCCCACCAATACGGTGGCCGGTGCTGCTGGTTCTAAGCCCAGCGCCGCCGCGTGGGATAGCAGTGACTCCTCACCATCTCCGCGCATGATGCCGTCCACGATCAGCGCCTCCAGCCGAGCGTCCCAGGCGCCGCGGGCTTCTGCGGCACCGGCGTATGCGCTGGCGGCGGCGAAGGCGACCTCACGGCTGTAGCGCAGAGAAGCCTCGGTGAGCAGGGCGCGCTCGGCGTCGTCCGCGGCGAGCTCGGGTAGCTGTTGCTCGAATACCGAGGTGGCGATGCGCACCAGATCGACGGTCTGCCGCAGGCTGATCCAGCGGCTCAGATCACGCGGGGCGGTGCGGAACGCGCCTGCAGACAGCTTGATGGAGTGCTGGGGATCATCGAGCCACTCGACGAAGTTCGCCACGCTGGTCTGGGTGACCAGCAGGATTCCGGCTCGCTGGTCGGCCGGCAGCCGGCGAAACCAGGGGAAACGCAGCTCCATCTCTGCCACGCTGGCGGTGGCCAACCCACCGGTGGCCAGTGCCAGCCTGCGCAGTGTGCTGGCGGACAGCGGGCGGGTACCCGTCTGGACGGTCATAGCGTCAGCATTGCACGGCAACGCGGGGGATAACTGCCGAACAACGGTGCAACAACGGAAAGCCAACAGGAAATGGCTTGGCGCGCGATAGCGTTTGGACAAGCTGGCAGCTCTGCTAGGACACCATTGAGGAAGACGGTCGAGGAGACAGACGCATGGGCAGCTCGCTACCAAAGCTCACGCCCCAGGTGGACGTGCGCCGCGCGACGGACCGCAAGCACACCGCTCTGGGGTGGCTGGATTCGCGGCACAGCTTCTCCTTCGGCCGCCACTACGACCCGGCGAATACCCACTTCGGGCTGCTGCTGGTGAACAACGACGACGTAGTGGAGCCTGGCCTGGGATTCGAAACCCATCCGCACCGTGATATGGAGATCGTCACCTGGGTGCTGGACGGCTCACTGGTGCACGAAGATTCCAACGGCAACTGCGGGGTGATCTACCCGGGGCTGGCCCAGCGGATGAGCGCCGGCACCGGGATCACGCACTCGGAGAAGAACGACTCCTGGCGGTTGGACGGTGAGCCGCACGATCAGGAGGTGCACTTCGTGCAGATGTGGGTTCCGCCGGATACCCGTGCGATCGAACCCAGCTACCAGCAGCTGGACATCAACGAGGAGCTAGGCCCGGTCGATGCGGGCTCGGGTGAGCTCGTAGTGGTTGCATCGGGGATGGACGTGCACCGCGAGCGCCGGGCGATCTCCATCCGGCAGCAGCACGCCGCCCTGCATGCGGCGCGGTTGCAGCCCGGCACCAGCGTCGAGCTACCGGCTGCGGCGTTCGTGCACGTGTTCGTCGCCCGGGGCGCGGCGAATCTGGAGGGCACTGGTGCGCTGGACACTGGCGACGCGGCACGTATGACAGCTGCCGGCGGCCAGCGCGTCACCGCCGGCCCGGCCGGCGCCGAGATCCTGGTCTGGGAGATGGCCGCCCGGCTCATCAACGCGTAGGCGCTCCCACATATCGCCCCCACACAGGCGCCCATAGGAACCCGACATGTCTCCATGTCGGGATGCGGGGCAGCGCTTAGGCGACGCCGGGGTCGGAGGTTTGGGGGCCGGCGGCCTGGGGGTCGTCGATGCAGTAGTGGCGCGCTGCCTCGGTGACCACGGACTGGTCCACCTCGCCGCGGCGGGCCAGCGCGGTGAGCGCGGCCACCGTGATCGACTCGGCGTCGACCAGGAAATGGCGCCGCGCCGCCGGCCGGGTGTCCGAGAAGCCGAAGCCGTCCGTGCCGAGCGTGACCAGCTCGGTAGGCACCCAGGGACGGATAAGATCGGGTACCGCACGCATCCAGTCCGACACGGCAACCAGCGGGCCGGGTGCACCTTGCAGCACACGGGTCACGTGCGGCAGCCGAGGTTCGGCCGCCGGGCGCAGCAAATTGTGCCGATCGACCTCGACAGCTTCGCGACGCAGCTCCGTCCACGACGTGGCCGACCACACGTCGGCCTGCACACCCCACTCCTGAGCCAGCATCTCCTGCGCTCGAAGCGCCCACGGCAGTGCCACCCCCGACGCGGCCAGCTGTACGTAAGGTCCGGATGTGCCGGGTCCCGGCGCCGGTGCGTACCGGTAAAGGCCACGCAGCAGGGACTCGACGTCCAGGTCCGCGGGCTCTGCCGGCTGCTGGTAGGGCTCGTTGTAGACGGTGAGGTAGTAGAAGACATTCGGGTCTCGCGAACTGTCATCCCCGTACATCCGCTGCAGCCCATCACGGACGATGTGCGCAATCTCGTAGCTCCACGCCGGATCGTAGGCCACCACCGCGGGATTGGACGCGGCCAGCAGCGGGGAGTGCCCGTCGTTGTGCTGCAATCCCTCACCGACCAGCGTGGTGCGCCCAGCTGTGGCGCCGAGCAGGAACCCGCGGGCCATCTGGTCGCCCGCCGCCCACAGGCCGTCGCCGGTGCGCTGGAAGCCGAACATCGAGTAGAAGATGTAGATCGGGATCAGCGGCTCGTTGTGCGTCGCATACGACGTGCCTGCCGCGGTGAACGATGCCGTGGAGCCGGCCTCGTTGATGCCCTCATGCAAAATCTGACCATGCTCATTCTCCCGGTACGCCAGCATGAGTTCAGCGTCAACTGAGGTATAGAGCTGCCCGTGCGGGTTGTAGATCTTCTGCGTGGGAAACATCGAGTCCATGCCAAAGGTGCGCGCCTCGTCCGGGATGATCGGCACGAACCGGGGTCCGATCTCCGAATCTTTGATCAATTCGCGGAGCAGCCGGACGAAGGCCATCGTGGTGGCGACCTCTTGCTTGCCCGACCCGCGACGCAGCACGTCGTAGGGCTTGTCGCCAGGCAGCACCAGGGTCTTGGACTTGGTCCGCCGCTCGGGCACGAAGCCGCCGAGCGCCCGGCGGCGCTCACACATGTACCGGATCTCAGGAGCGTCCGGGCCGGGGTGGTAATACGGCGGCAGCGTTGGGTCCCGCTCGAGTTCCGCGTCGGTGATGGGGATGCGCTGGATATCGCGGAATGTTTTGAGATCGTCCAGGGTGAGCTTTTTCATCTGGTGGGTGGCGTTGCGGGCCTCGAAGTGCGGGCCCAGGCCATAGCCCTTGATCGTCTTGGCCAGGATCACCGTGGGCTGGCCATGGTGCTGGAGGGCAGCCTGGTAGGCGGCGTAGACCTTGCGGTAGTCGTGCCCGCCACGCTTGAGGTTCCACAAGTCGGTGTCGGATAGGTTCTTGACGAGCTCCTTGGTACGCGGATCACGGCCGAAGAAGTGTTCGCGGACGTAACCGCCGTCGTTGGCCTTGTAGGTCTGGTAGTCACCGTCGGCTGTGACGTTCATCAGGTTCACCAGTGCGCCCTGCCGGTCGGCGTGCAGCAGGGCATCCCACTCGCGGCCCCAGATCACTTTGATGACATTCCAGCCGGCGCCGCGGAAGAATGACTCAAGCTCTTGGATGATCTTGCCGTTGCCCCGGACCGGGCCGTCAAGCCGCTGCAAGTTGCAGTTCACCACGAAGGTGAGGTTGTCCAAGCCGTCGATGGCCGCGACCTGGATCTGCCCGCGTGACTCCGGTTCGTCCATCTCGCCGTCGCCGAGGAAGGCCCACACATGCTGATCTGAGGTGTCCTTGAACCCGCGAGCATGCAGGTAGCGGTTGAGCCGGGCTTGGAAGATCGCGTTAATCGGGCCGAGCCCCATCGAGACTGTGGGGAATTCCCAGAAGTCGGGCATGAGCCGCGGGTGCGGGTAGGACGGTAGGCCGCCACCCGGACCGGCGTGGGACAGCTCCTGGCGGAACCCGTCGAGCTGGTCGGCGGACAGTCGGCCCTCCAGGAAGGCTCGGGCATAGATACCCGGAGACGCATGGCCCTGGATAAAAACCTGGTCCCCACCGCCGGGATGGTCCTTGCCGCGGAAGAAGTGGTTGAAGCCCACCTCGTACAGCGCGGCTGAGGAGGCGTAGGTGGAAATGTGACCGCCGACGCCCACGCCGGGACGTTGTGCTCGATGCACCATCATCGCCGCGTTCCACCGGATCCAGGCGCGGTAGCGTCGCTCGGTCTCCTCGTCACCGGGAAACCACGGCTCGTTCTCGGTGGGAATGGTGTTGACGTAGTCGGTGCTGGTCAGCGACGGCACCCCGACGCCGGTCTCGCGGGCCCGTTCGAGCAGCCGCAGCATCAGGTACCGGGCACGCTGCTTACCCCCGGACAGCACTGCGGAATCGAAGGCTTCCAACCACTCCGCGGTTTCCTCGGGATCGATATCCGGTAGGTGAGCCGCCACTCCGTCTCGGATGACCCGCACTCTGGCGGGCCTGCCATCGTTCTGCGTGGCCACGGGATCTCCTCACCTCGAACTGTGCTATACACCCGGTTCTACAGGGTCGCTACGCACCAAGGCGCTGTGTTCTGGGGCACCCACGGGCCCCGGCTCGCACCGACCGGCCCACCAGGAGGCCATCGTGCCGGAAGATGGTCGACCTGGCGATCGGGTCCTCTCGGCGATCCCGGATCGGCGTGTCCCGCTGCTGGCAGTTGCGCATG
>DASQVU010000078.1:0-6055 GCA_035640615.1 Pseudonocardiaceae bacterium | reverse complement strand
GTGCGCATGGCATGATCATCGGCCGTGCCGTTTTCGACTGCTGTATCTCGCGCTCAGGCTGTTCGGCTGGCTTGGACTGCTCGCCCGCAGCACCGCAGCCAAGAACGTCGAAATCCTCATCCTGCGCCACGAAGTCGCCGTACTACGCCGCCAGGTGACCAGGCCTGGCCTGACTTGGCCGGACCGGGCGATGCTGTCCGCGTTGACCCGGCTGCTCCCGCGCTAGCTGCGTACTCATCGGATCGTCACCCCTGCCACGCTCTGTCCTGGCATCGCCGCCTGGTCACCAAACGATGGACCTATCCCCACCGGTCAGGCCGCCCACCAATCACCCGGGAGATCCGCACGCTGGTACTACGACTGGCCCAGGAAAACCCCTCCTGGGGCCACCGGCGGATCCAAGGTGAACTCGCCGGACTTGGGCACCGCGTGGGCGCCGGCACCATTCGACGGATCCTGGCCGCTGCCCGGCTCGGCCCAGCACCACGCCGAGCAGACACCGGATGGCGGACCTTCCTGCGCACTCAGGCCACGGGGCTGCTGGCCACCGACTTTTTCACCCTCGACACCATCGGGCTACGCCGCCTTTACGTCTTGTTCGTCATGGAAGTGCACACGCGACAAGTTCATCTCCTTGGGGTGACGGCTCATCCGACCGGGGCCTGGACCACCCAAGCCGCCCGCAACCTGCTAATGGATCTCGATGACCAGGCCGGCGCGTTTCGCTTCCTGATCCGCGACCGGGACGCCAAGTTCACCGATGCCTTCGACGCCGTCTTCGCCTCCGAAGGCATTGACATCATCAAGATCCCTCCCCGTAGTCCCCGGGCGAACTGCTACGCGGAACGATTCATCGGCAGCGTCCGCGCTGAATGCACCGACCGGATGCTGATCTACCACGAACGACACGCCCGCACCGTTCTTAACCAGTACGTGCGCCATTTCAATGACCACCGGCCGCACCAGGGGCTTAACCAGCACCCACCGACCTACAATCCGGCTACCGTGATTTCCCTCGATGCCCCAATCCAACGCCATCGAGTACTAGGCGGATTGATCAACGAGTACCGGCGTGCAGGCTAAGCCGCCCCAGAAAAACACCAGGCCACAGATCCTGCATCGCGTTCTGGCACCGCACAGCCGCTCCAGCGACCAAGCAGCTCGTCGATGAGGAGGTCCGGCGGATCGTCGACGACTGCTACGTCGAAGCCGTCGAAACGTTGCGTGAACACCGCGAGCAACTCGATCGGCTGGCGCACACCTTGCTGCAGCGAGAGACCCTCGACGAAGACGAGGCCTACACGGCCGCCGGAATCCGTCGAGAAACCGCCCCGGCTGCGATCACTCGCGGCGAGACACCCAGCGCCGAGCCCGCCCCGGCCTACCGCCGCAGGATGCGCCTCGTCGATACCCAGGATGGGCTGCCACTGCGCACCCGCCACGACAGCTGACAGCACAAACCGCCTTCTACGGCCAGCCGGTCGCCAACTTCTACTTGAACGGCTGCTCGACGGGCGGCCGCCACCGGCTGATGGAGGTTCAGCGATACCCCGCAGACTACAACGGCATCGTTGCCGCCTCACCGGCTATCAACTGGGACCGATTCACCGTCACGAAGTTCTGGCCCCAGGTCCTGATGAAACAAACCCACGCCTACCCCCGGCGGGCCCGGGAAGTCATGAGGTCATCTCCTCGAATGAGGGTTTTTCGGATCGGCCCAGTGTCAGTATCCGGGTAGTTTTCCCTCGTGGGCAACGCAAGCACGGGGCCGCTCGGCGGTGACACGTCTGCAGACGATGAGGAGCACGGCGCGGGCGCCACTATCGCACCTACCGCGCAGGCGCTTGATGACGTTGAGGGTCCGCTGGATCGCAAGCAGTTGGAGCAGTTGCATGCGTGGTGGCGGGCGGCGAATTACTTGTCCGTTGGTCAGATCTACTTGCTTGATAATCCGCTGTTGCGGGAGCCGTTGCGTGCCGAGCATGTCAAACCGCGGCTTCTTGGACATTGGGGCACCACCCCGGGGCTGAATCTGGTGTGGGCGCATGCCACCAGGTTGGTGCGCGAGCACGATCTTGATGCGGTGTTCGTCGCCGGACCGGGACATGGTGGACCGGGGCCAAATGCGGCGGCCTGGCTGGAGGGCACGTACAGCGAGCTGTACAGCCACATCTCGCGCGATGAGCGGGGGATGCGGCGGTTTTTCCGGCAGTTCTCCTTTCCGGGCGGGGTGCCCAGTCATTGCGCGCCGGAAACACCTGGGTCCTTCCACGAGGGTGGTGAGCTGGGCTATTCGCTGGTGCATGCGTTCGGTGCGGTGCTCGATAACCCGGAGCTGGTGGCGTTTTGCGTCATCGGTGACGGGGAGGCGGAGACGGGGCCGTTGGCCACCAGCTGGCATGTGGGCAAGCTGCTAAACCCGGCGCAGGACGGGGCGGTGGTGTCCGTGCTGCACCTGAATGGTTTCAAGATCGCCAATCCGACGTTGCTGGCCCGGATTCCCGAGGCTGATCTGGTGTGTCTGTTGCGCGGGTATGGCTACGACCCGGTGATCGTCAGCGGGGATGACCCGGCCCGGGTGCACCAGCAACTCGCCGCGGCCTTCGACGGCGTCATCGAACGAATCTTTGAGATCCGCCGGGTGGCACGTGCTGGCGTCGGTGTGGCGCTTCCGGTGCGGTGGCCGATGGTGGTGTTGCGCACGCCCAAGGGCTGGACTGGGCCTATCGAGGTCGATGGTCAGCAGGTCGAGGGCACTTTCCGGGCCCACCAGGTGCCGTTGCCTGGTGTGCGCACTGATCCGACCCATCTGGCGGCGCTGGAGCAGTGGCTGCGGTCCTATCAGCCGCAGGAACTTTTCGATGAGGCTGGCCGGCCAGTGCCCGAGCTGGTGGAGCTGTCCCCCGTGGGGCAGCGCCGGATGAGCGCCAATCCGCACGCCAACGGCGGTGCCCTGCTGCGCGACCTCGAGCTGCCCGACTGGCGTGACTATGCAGTGGAGGTACCGGCACCGGCAACCGTGGTCCACGAGGCCACCCGGGTCCTGGGGGAATGGCTGCGCGATGTCATGGCTGACAATCCCTCGACGTTTCTCATCACCGCCCCCGATGAGCTGGCGAGCAACCGGCTGCAGGCTGTGCTCGAGGTCACCGGCCGCCGCTGGGACACGCTGACCGGCCCGGGTGACGACCGGCTCGACCCAGCAGGGCGGGTCGTGGAGATGCTGTCCGAGCATGTGTGCCAGGGGCTGCTGGAGGGATACCTGCTCACCGGTCGGCATGGCCTGTTCACTTGCTATGAAGCGTTCATCCACATCGTCGACGCGATGCTGAACCAGCACGCGAAATGGCTGGAGTCCAGCGCGAAGATCCCCTGGCGACGGCCGCTGGCCTCGCTGAACTACCTGCTGTCCTCCCACGTCTGGCGCCAGGACCACAACGGGTTCAGCCACCAGGACCCGGGGTTCCTCGACGTGGTGATGAACAAAAAACCCGAGATCGTGCGCATCTACCTACCACCGGATGCCAACACCCTGCTGTCCACCTACGACCACTGCCTGCGCAGCCGCCAATACGTCAACGTGGTGGTCGCCGGCAAACAACCTGCGCTGTCCTACCTGTCGGCCCAGGAAGCCGACCTGCACTGCACCCGCGGTGTGGGCATCTGGGCCTGGGCGGGCACCGAGCAGCCGGGCGTCCCGACCCAGGAGCCGGACGTGGTGCTGGCCTGCGCGGGCGACATCCCGACCCTGGAGACCCTCGCCGCCGCCGCGCTGCTGCGCCAGCGGCTGCCCCAACTCGTCGTACGAGTGATCAACGTGGTCGACCTCCTGCGCCTGACCCCCGATTCCAAGCACCCGCACGGGTTACCCGACGACGAATTCGATGCGCTGTTCACCACCGACCGGCCGGTGATCTTCGCATTCCATGGCTACCCCCATCTGGTGCACCAGCTGACCTACGCACGCCACAACCACGACCAGATCCACGTTCACGGCTACCAAGAAAACGGCACCACCACCACCCCGTTCGATATGGTGATGCTCAATGACCTTGACCGCTTCCGCCTGGTCATCGACGTCATCGACCGGGTATCCGGACTGGCGACCCCAGCCGCCAGGCTGCGCCAAGAAATGATGGACGCTCGATCACTCGCCCGCGCCTACACCCGCGCGCACGGTCAGGACGATCCCGAGATCTCTGGCTGGACCTGGCCTGGCTGATGCGCGTGCTCACCGTCAACGCGGGCAGCTCCTCGCTCAAGCTCTCGCTGGTGCAAGACGGCACGAGCGTCCGCACCTACCACGACCTGGACGCCGCGCTGGCTGAGAACGCTCCCGATGCGGTCGGTCACCGCGTGGTGCACGGAGGCCACCGCACCGCACCGGAACTCGTCGACGACGCGGTGCGCGCCGAGCTCGCCGCACTCACCGAGCTGGCGCCCCTGCACCAGCCACCGGCGCTGCAGGCGATGGACCGCACCCGGGCTGCCTGGCCCCACCTGGCCCAGGTGGCCTGCTTTGACACCGCCTTCCACACCACGATCCCGCCAGCGGCCTCGACCTATGCGCTGCCTCGGCGCCTGCGCGATCTCGGCGTACGGGTCTATGGCTTCCACGGACTCTCGCACGCCTGGGCATCCGCCCGGGCCGTCGAGCGCGTACCCGGCGCGCGGCGGGTCCTGGTCGCCCACCTCGGGGCTGGCGCGTCGCTGTGCGCGGTCCTCGATGGTCGCAGCGTCGATACCACGATGGGGTTCACTCCGGTCGATGGTCTTGTCATGGCAACACGCTGCGGTGCCCTCGACCCCGGTGCAGTCATGTGGCTCGCCTCGCACACCGGTGAGGATCTCGCCACGGTCCTGGAGCAGAACAGCGGCCTGCTCGGCCTGTGCGGGGTCGCCGATATGCGCGAGGTGATCACTCGTGCCGACAACGGTGACAGCAGCGCCCGTCTCGCACTTGAGGTGTGGTGGCATCGCCTGATCCAGCTGTGCGGGGCCATGGTCGCAGTGCTTGAGGGCCTCGACGTGCTGGCGCTGACCGGGGGGATTGGGGAACACAATGAGGCCGTCCGGGCCGGCCTGATCGACCGGCTCTCCTGGCTCGGCGTCGGGAGCACCACACCTGTGATCGTCGTACCCGCACGCGAGGATCTGCAGATTGCAGCAGAAACCAACCAGCTCCTCAACGCATCCCGCGACGGCGCAGCACGATCTTGAGCAGCTCGCCACCAACGGCGCCCCTCCTACTCAGGGTCGGGTGGCTGACGACCTGAGCCGGTCAATGCGAGACTGCGGCGGTGGGTGGCGCAACTTCGGGGCGCCGTGGGAGGTGCCGGTCATGAGCCCGCGTGCCAGCGCCGTCGCAGCAGGTGAGCGGCCGCCTTGGGTCGCCGCTCGCGGGTGAAGACACCCTTTTTGTTGCCGTCGACGCGCATCACCCCGGGGGCGGTGGCGAAGTCGGCGAAGTTCCAGACGTGCTCTCCGACGACGGCGTCGAAGCGGTCGAACACACGATGGAACATGGCGAGCAGATCGGCCTGGTACTCCTCGGACCACGGGTACGGCACGACGTCGTGCAGACCCGGGAACGTGTCCGCGCCGTACTCGGTGAAGATGATCGGCTTGTCGTACGCGGAGACCCAGGCGGAGATCTCGGCTTCCAGGGCGACCTCGGCGGTCGCGAGGTCGCCGGGGTTCATGTACCAGCCGTAGTAGCGGTTCAGCATCACAACGTCGAAGAGGTCGGTGATTACGTCGACGTCGGGGGTCGCTCCCATCACGTTGCCAAAACCGATCGGGCGCGTCGAGTCGAGCTGGCGCGCTTCCGCCGCGAGCGGCTCGAAGTACGCGCGCGCCTCGGGAGTCACCGACTCCGGCTCGTTCGCGATGCTCCACAGCACGACGCACGGGTGATTCTTGTCGCGCGCGATCAGCTCTCGGATCGCCCGGCGGTGCGCTTCCTGCGTCGACGCGTTGATCGTCTCATCGGAGAACGTGCTGTGCGGCTCGGCGCCGAATACGCCGGCCGCGAGGCCGCTGTTGATCCCTACGG
>DASQVU010000077.1:0-7819 GCA_035640615.1 Pseudonocardiaceae bacterium | reverse complement strand
AGGAAGACATCCGGATCGCCGCGGCGCTGGCCCTGCCACACCGTTGCCGCCGTGACCCGTTCGAGCCCCAGCCGGGCCTGGACCGCGACCAGCTAGCAAACGCGCTCCGCGACCCCGAAGCCCCGCCTGACGACCCTCCCGACGATCCCTCTCCCGGCGGTGCCCCGCCCCCCGGCGGCCCTCCTCCCGGTGCCGCCGCACCCGGCGGCACCCCATCCACCGCTGCCCCACCCCCCGCCGCCCCGCCCGCCGCCCCGCCACCCCCCGACATGGAGACATATCGGGGTTTTCCGGCCGCCGAAAACCCCGATATGTCTCCATATCGAGCTGATGGGTTGGGGGCGGCGTTCCGGGCGCGGGTATTGCGGGTGCCGGGGGTGGGGGCCGGCGCGCCGGGGCGGCGGTCGGCGGCCCGGACGAGTACCGGGCGCATGATCCGTGCGGCGACATTGGAGGGGACCTCCCAGGGGAGTGGCTTACACCTGCTGGGCACCCTGGCCGCAGCCGCCCCGCACCAACATGATCGTGGGCGCTGCGGCCCCGGTTTGGTGGTGCACCGCAGCGACATCCGGTTGGCGGTGCGTGAAGGCCGGGAATCCAACCTCGTGCTCTTCGCCGTCGATGCGTCCGGCTCGATGGCGGCCCGGTCCCGGATGTCTGCGGTGAGTGGCGCGGTGCTGTCCCTGCTGCTGGACGCCTACCAACGCCGGGACAAGGTCGGTTTGCTCAGTTTCCGGGGTGCCGAGGCGCAGGTGGTGCTGCCACCAACGTCGGCTGTGGACTCGGCTGCCACCAGGCTGCGGGCCTTGCGTACCGGTGGGCGCACGCCGCTGGCTGCGGGCTTGCTGTGCGCGGCCCGAGTGCTGGCCGCGGAGCGCTTGCGCGATCCCGCCCGCAGGGCGCTGCTCGTGGTGCTCACCGACGGCCGGGCCACCTCCTCCGGCGGGATGGACGCCGCGCTGGCCGCGGCCGGGCTGCTGCGCCGCGATGGGGTGGCCTCGATCGTGGTGGACTGCGAGTCTGGGCCGATCCGGCTCGGCCTACCCGATCGCATCGCGATCGCGATGGGCGGCGGGTGCGTGCGGCTAGATCAGCTGTCCGCCGATGCGGTGGCCGGAGTAGTCCGCGCTGCCCGGGGAGCGGCGTAAGGAGATCTAGATGCCCAAAGGTGTACCGGGCATGGTTCCCGATGACGGGTTGTCCACCAGGCAGCGGCGCAACCGGCCGCTGCTGATCGTCCACACCGGAGCGATGAAGGGTAAGTCGACCGCCGCCTTCGGCCTGGCGTTGCGGGGTTGGAGCGCGGGTTGGTCAATCGGGGTTTTCCAGTTCGTCAAGTCGGCGAAGTGGAAGGTAGGTGAGGAGGCGGCGTTCCGCGCCCTGCATGAGGTGCACGAGCGGACCGGGCAGGGTGGGCCGGTCGAGTGGCACAAGATGGGCGAGGGCTGGTCCTGGGTGCGCAAGCAGGGCACCCCAGAAGATCATGCGACCACGGCGGCGCAGGGCTGGGCGGAGATCGCTCGTCGGCTGGCCGCGCAGGTACACGACCTGTACGTGCTCGACGAGTTCAGCTACCCGCTGCACTGGGGCTGGGTGGACACCGCCGAGGTGCTGGCCACCTTGAGCGCCAGGCCGGGCCGGCAGCACGTCGTGATCACCGGGCGGAATGCACCGCCGGCGCTGCTCGACGCCGCTGACCTCGTGGTGGAGATGACCAAGATCAAGCACCCGATGGATGCCGGCCAGAAGGGCCAGCGGGGGATTGAATGGTGAACCTCGTGGTCATTGCCGCCCCCGCCTCTGGGGCCGGCAAGACCACCGTCGCCACTGGGTTGATGGCCGCATTGCGCCGGCGAGGTACCACCGTGGCCGGCTTCAAGGTCGGCCCGGACTACATCGATCCGGGTTACCACGCGCTGGCCACCGGGCGCCCAGGGCGCAACCTCGACCCCGTACTGGTGGGTGAGCAGCGCATCGCGGCGCTGGCCGCCCACGGCGCAGCCGGGGCGCAGATCGGGGTCGTGGAAGGGGTAATGGGGCTATTCGACGGCCGGACCGGAACGGCTGGGCACGGATCGACTGCGCAGGTCGCCACGCTCCTCGCTGCACCGGTGCTGCTGGTCGTCGATGTCCGTGGGCAGGGCCGCAGCGTAGCGGCGCTGCTCCACGGGTTCCGGTCGTTCGATCCTGCCGTGCGGATCAGTGCAGTGGTGCTCAATCAGGTGGGCTCGACGCGCCACGAAGAGGTCTGCCGGGACGCCTGCGCCGAGGTGGGCTTGCCCGTGCTCGGTGCATTGCGCCGGGACGGCGCGCTGGCGGTGCCGTCGCGGCATCTCGGGTTGGTCACCGCCGCTGAGCACGCCGCAGCGGAGGGTGTGGTGACCCGCTGGGCTGAGGCGGTGGCTGCGCAGGTGGATCTGGACCCGGTGTTCCGGCTTGCCGCGCCCGCGCCGGCGTCGGCGCGCTGGGATGAGACTGCTGAGGTAACCCGGACAGCCAGCCAACCAGTGGTCGCGATGGCCGGCGGGCCGGCGTTCACCTTCGGCTACGCCGAGCATGCCGAACTGCTCGCCGCTGCCGGGGCTACCGTCGCGGTCTTCGACCCGCTCCGGGACGAGTCGCTGCCGCCAGGTACCACCGGCCTGGTGCTGCCCGGAGGGTTTCCCGAGTGCCACACCGAGGCGCTGTCAGCCAACGTAAGGCTGCGCGCCGATGTCGCCGCCCTGGCTCGCCGCGGCGCGCCGGTGCACGCGGAATGTGGTGGCCTGCTGTACCTGTGCCGGTCCGTGGATGACGTCCCGATGTGCGGGGTCATCGACGCCGACGCGTCGATGGCGGACCGCCTGGTGCTGGGCTACCGTGACGCCGTCGCGTTGCGCGACTCGGTGCTGCACGACGAGGGCGACCGGGTCACCGGCCACGAATTCCACCGCACCACCGTTGCCCCCTGCGCCGGGAAAGCCGCCTGGGGATGGCGCGGTGCACAACCCGAGGGATTCATCCAAGACGGGGTGCACGCGTCGTTCCTGCACACCCACCCTGCTGGGCATCCGGCGGCGGTGGCACGCTTCGTAGCAAGCTGCGCGAAAGGCCAGTGACGGTGGAGCTGATCGGCATCGGGGTGGGTCCCGGAGATCCGGACCTGCTGACCGTTGCTGCGGTGCGCGAGTTGTCCGCCGCCGGCCGGGTGTTCGTGCCGGTGATGGCTCCCGACACGCCCGGGCGGGCTGAGGCGGTGGTGCGGGCACACCTGACCCACGATCGCCTCGAACGGTTGGTGTTCGCCCTCAACGACGGCGTCGAGGGGCCACAGGGCCGCCGCCACGACTGCTGGGATGCGGCCGCCACTCGGCTGGTGACTTACCTGCGGGAGCACGGCGGGAACGCCGCCTTCGCCACCCTCGGTGACCCTTCGGTGTACTCCACGTTCGGCTATCTTGCCCACACCGTCAGGGAAATGCTGCCCGGCGTGCGGATCCGCACCATCCCAGGCATTACCGCAATGCAAGCCGCCGCCAGCGCCGCCGGTGTCACCCTGGTGGAGGGCGCCGAACCGCTGACCCTGCTGCCGCTGGCCCGTGACCTCACAGCGCTCGATGACGCGCTGGCACGAGGCGGGACGGTGATCGCGTACAAGGGCGGTCGCCGGCTGGCGCAACTGCGGGAGCGAGTGGCGGCCGCCGGGGCGCTGGAGCGCGCCTGGTGTGCCGAGCATCTCGGCACCGCCGACGAGCGGATCACCCCACTGGCCCAAACCAAGACCACCAGCTACCTGTCGACGGTGGTGGTGTTGCCGCCGCGCCATGGGAGGGGAGCGCAGCTGTGACCGGGCCACCGCTTCGCGAGCCGGATCTGCCGCGGACGGCGAAGGTGCGGCCGAAGGCTCTACGCACCGGGTTCAGTACCGGTGCCTGCGCGGCAGCCGCGGCCAAGGCCGCGGTGGCGGCGCTCGGCGGCACCCTCGTGCGGGCGGTGACCATCGGCTTCCCGTCCGGCGATCGGCATGAATTCCCCGTGCACTCGCTGCGCCGTCAGGGCCGCACAGCCACCGCGGTGGTGGTCAAAGATGCTGGTGACGACCCTGATGTCACGCACGGCGCGCACCTGACCGTGACTGCCAGCTGGCGCGATGACGATGAGGTCGTGCTGCACCGTGGCGAGGGAGTCGGCGTGGTAACCCTGCCGGGGCTCGGGCTCCCGGTGGGTGAGCCCGCGATCAATCCGGTGCCCCGGCGGATGATCACCGATGCGATATACGAGGCATCCGGTGGGCGGGGCGTCGACGTCACGATCAGCGTGCCCGGCGGGGAACGGATGGCGCGCAAGACCACCAACCGCCGGCTGGGCATCGAGGGCGGCATCTCCATCCTGGGCACCACGGGGATCGTCCGCCCGTTCTCCACCGCCTCCTGGCGCGCCTCTGTCGAGCAGGCCGTCGCGGTGATGGCCGCACAGAACGTGTCGACCCTGGTGTTGGCAACCGGTGGGCGCACCGAGCGGGGCGCGATGGCTCTGCTGCCGCACCTGCCGGAAGTCGCCTTCGTCGAAGTCGGCGACTTCACCGGGGCGGCGTTGCGCCGCGCGGTTGAGCATGGCCTAGCCGAGGTGGTGTTCGTCGGGATGATCGGCAAGCTGACCAAGTTGGCCTCCGGCATCTTGATGACCCACTACACTCGATCCAAGGTGGACACCGGCCTGCTAGCCGAGATCACTGCCGCGCATGGCGGCCGACCCGAGGACGTGGCGGAGATCCGCGTCGCCCCGACCGCCCGGCGGGCCTGCGAGATCTGGGAGGCCGGTGGGTTGCTGCGGGTCTGCGGGGATGATGTCTGTGCCCGGGTGGCCGACACGCTGCACCGGTTCACCGCCGAGGTCGGTGCTGGGCTGCCCGCGAAGGTGGCGATGGTGGACTTCACCGGGCTACGCGTGGTTGCCGCAACTGAGCCGGATTGGGTGCAATGACCGTTACCGTCGTCGGTCTAGACGGCGGGGCGCTACCTCCCGGGGCGGCCCGCGCGCTGGCCGAGGCGAAGGTCGTGGTCGGTGCACCGCACCAGCTCGCCGCCGTGCCGCTGCCGGCTGCCGTCCAGGTGCTCGCCCCTACCGAGCTGGACGAGTTGCCCAGCACGTCCCCCGCCGTGGTGCTGGCCAGCGGCGATCCGGGATTTTTCGGCATCGTGCGGCTCCTGCGGGCCCGCGGCCTGCGACCTGTGGTGCTGCCGGCACCGTCCACCGTGGCCCGAGCATTCGCGCTACTGGGCCGGTCCTGGGACGACGTTGCCGTCGTCTCAGCACACGGCCGAGCACTGCGGCGAGCGCTCAATGTCTGCCGGGCGCACCCCGCGGTCGCGGTACTCACCGGACCGGAGGCCGGAGCTAGCCAGATCATCGAGGGATTGGCCGGCTGGCGGCGCACCGTGCTGGTCGCCGAGGACCTCGGCGGCCCCGGCGAACGCGTGCGGCGCTTCGATGGCGGGCCCGTCAACGATCCGCATCTGGTGCTGTGCCTCGCCGATGAGAATGCCGTACCGGCCCGCAACTGGATCGCCGGCGGTGAACCGGTGCCCCCCGCGACAGGTTGGGCGCTGCCGGAGGCAGAGTTCGCGCACCGCGGCGGGCTGATCACCAAGTCGGAGGTGCGGGCCTTGGCGCTGGCCCGGCTGGGGCCTGGACCAGGACGGTTGGTGTGGGATGTGGGCGCCGGATGTGGCTCCGTCGGGGTGGAATGTGCCCGGTTCGGGGCGGCCGTCATCGCCGTCGAGCGCGATCCCGCGCAATGCACCCGGCTGGTGGCCAACGCGCATGCGCATGGCGTGGACATCCGGATCGTCGAGGGACACGCACCAGCGGTGCTCGACGAACTTCCCGAGCCCGACGCGGTGTTCGTCGGCGGGGGAGGGACCGACGTGGTGCGCGCCGCGGCGCGGGCTTCGCCTCGCGTTGTTGTCGCCTTGGCTGCACTGGACCGACTCGCGCCGTGCCGGGAGGCACTGCGCGAGGCCGGCCACCATGTCGAGGGCGGCCAGCTGGCGGCGTCGAGGTTCGCCGAATTGCCCGGCGGTGCGCTGCGCTTGGCCGCCACCAATCCGGTATTGCTGCTGTGGGGCAACCGATGAGGCTTGTGGTAGGGGTTGGGTCGTCCCGCGGGGTGCGCGCCGCGGCGGTGTGGTCGGCGCTGCGGCAGGCCGTGCCTGACCTGACGGCGATCACCGCGTTCGCCACCGTTGACCGGCGCCGCGATGAGCCGGGGTTGCTCGCGGTGATCCGCGAACTCGGCCCGCCACTGCGCTGCTATCGAGCCGACGAGCTCGACGCCGTGGACGTCCCGTGCCCCAGCGATTCGATCCGCGACCACGTCGGCACGCGCAGCGTCGCTGAAGCCGCCGCCCTGCTCGCCGCCCGCGACCTGGGCGGCGGATCCTTGATCGTGCCCAAACAGCGTGGGGAGCACGTCACCGTCGCGGTCGCCGCGCTGCACCCGCTCTCGATCAGCACCGTCTGCACCGCGTGCGGCGCATGCCTGCGCACCTGCCCCGAGCACGCCCTGCGTCCCGCTCCGCAGCGTCCCGCAGTGATCGCGATCCGCTGCACCTCCTGCGGCGAATGCGTCGAGATCTGCCCCACCGACGCGATAACCCTGCGCTGATTGCCCGGCCGCAGTCTGCATGCAGACTGCTATTTGGGGTCCGAAACAACCGCAGTCTGCATCCAGACTGGGAGGTCACGTGCCGAGGGGGTTGAAGCCGGCGGGGAGTTCTAGGCGGTGGGCGCTCATGAATCCGGGGTCGGCGAGCACTTCCCGGGTCGGCCCATCGGCGACGATCTGCCCGTGGTCGATGACCAGCGCCCGCGGGCACAGTTCCAGCGCGTAGGGCAGATCGTGCGTGACGAGCAGAGTCGTCATACCCAGGCGCTTGATCAGATCGGCGAACTCGCGCCGCGCCGCCGGGTCGAGGTTCGCGGTGGGCTCGTCGAGCACCAGCATTTCGGGATGCATGGCCAGCACGGTGGCCACCGCGGCCCGCCGCCGCTCACCGACCGACAGCCGGTGCGGTGGGCGGTCGGCGGCTTCGACCAGCCCGACGTAGCTCAACGCCTCGGTGACCCGAGCCTGCAACGCATCCCCCGATATCCCCAGATGCGCCGGGCCGAAGGCCACATCGCGGTTCACGGTCGGGCTGAACAGCTGGTCATCCGGGTCCTGGAAGACGACCCCGACCCGCCTGCGCACCTCGGCTAACGTGCCCCGTTCCACCTGGAGACCGCCGATGAACACCGATCCGGCAGACGGGGTGAGCACGCCGTTGAGCTGCAACACCAGGGACGTCTTGCCGGCACCGTTCGGTCCGAGCAGCGCAACGCGCTCACCGGGTTCGACCCGCATCGAGACACCGGACAGGGCCAGGCGACCATCCGGGTAGGAGAAGTAGAGGTCCCGCATTTCGATCGCGGCGACGTGGGCAGCCGGCGGTGATCCGATAAACCGTCCACGACGGATCTGCGGTGCTGCGGCGGGCACGCGGATGGCCCGGCGAGCCCGCCGGGAACCACTGGCCGGTCCGTCACCGTGCGGGGTCAGCGAGATTGGAGTGCCCACTTTGGACTCGTACCCGGGTAGCTGGACCCGGTAGGCGCACAGGTCGCAGTTCATCCGCACGTCGCCGGTGCGCGCCTCGCGGTAGCGTTCCAGCACCAGCCGGGCCAGCCTCGGGTCCGGCCCAAGGTGCGCAGCGCCGCGGACGTCGACCTCCGGGTGGTCCTGCGCCCAGGTGGTGGCCTCGGCATAGATCCGGTTCAGCAGAACCCCGGGAAACAGGAA
>DASQVU010000076.1:0-3290 GCA_035640615.1 Pseudonocardiaceae bacterium | reverse complement strand
CCGGGTCGCGGTGTCGTGGCCGCTGCTGGACCGGCCGCAGGGATGGGTGCTAGACCCGCAGCGGTTGGATGACGCGTTGCGTGCTGGCGCGCGCGGGGTGCTGCTGTGCCACCCGCACAACCCCACCGGCCGGGTGTTCAGCAGCGAAGAGCTGGCGGCCGTTGCGGAGATCGTGGAGGCGCGCGGTGCCCGGTTGATCTCCGATGAGGTGCACGCGCCGTTGCTGGCGACCGACCTCAAGTTCACTCCGTACGCCGCCAGCTCGCCACCGGCAGCGGCCCACTCGGTGACCGTCACCAGCATCTCTAAGGGCTGGAACGTGCCCGGGTTGAAGTGCGCGCTGCTGCAGGCCCAGCCGGGCACCGCGCGGGTCGTCGACGCGGTGCCGCAGTACGAGCGGCTGCGCGCGTCGGTACCTGGAGTCGCCGCGAGCATTGCTGCCTGGGTCGATGACGGTGGCTGGCTCGACGAGCTGCGGCTGCACCTGGACCGGACCCGCGCCGAGCTGGCCGCCTGGGTGCGCCGCATGCCCGGGGTACGGGCGCATCCCGGCATGGCGGGTTACTTGGCCTGGCTGGATCTGCGCGATGCCGGGCTCGGTGACGACCCAGCTCGGCTGTTGCTCGAAAAAGGGCGCCTCGCGGTCAGCCCAGGACATGACTTCGCGCTGCCTGCCGACCAGGGGATTGGACGGATCCGGCTCAATCACGGCACCTCGTTGCCGCTCCTGCGCGAGGCGCTGGGCCGCATCGAGCGCACCATCGAGGGTTAGTTGTCTTGTTGGGTATCGCAACGCGGTGGGGCTGCTCTGTTGGGGCATGTATCTCACCCAGGGTTTGCACCGTAGCGTGCAGCAAAAGCCGGATGGCGTCGCCACGATCTTCGGTGGTCGGGTCCGAACCTTCGCTGAACAACATGAACGCGTGGCAAGATTGGCTGGCGCGCTCCGTGGGCGGGGCGTCGCCTCCGGCGATCGGGTGGCCTACCTAGGCCTGAACTCCGACTGGTTCGTCGAGTACTACCTCGCGGTGCCGTGGGCTGATGCGGTGGTCAATCCGGTCAACTTCCGCTGGTCGCCAGCGGAGATCAGCTACTCGTTGGCTGACTCCCAGACGCGCGTGCTGCTGGTGGATGACGCATTCGCCGATCGGGTACCGGCCATCCGAGAACGCTATGCCGGGCTGGACACCGTGATTCACGTCGGTGGGGGGAACCCGCCGCAGGGCATGCTGGGCTACGAAGAGCTGATCGCCGAGGGCCCGGCGGTTGCTGACGTCCGCCGAGGTGGGGACGCGCTGGCCGGGTTGTTCTACACCGGCGGGACGACTGGCTTCCCCAAGGGCGTGATGCTTAGCCACGCCAACCTGATCACCTCGGCATTGGGAGCGCTGAGCACGGGCGCCTTCGGCGCCGGCGGTCGGTTCCTGGTTGCCGCTCCCATGTTCCACATGGGAGGTTTCGGCCCCATCTTGAGCGCGTTTATCACCGGGGGCACCCTCGTGGCCGTACCGCGATTCGATCCGGTAGCGGTCATGCGGGCCATCCAGCGCCACCGCGTCACCGACACAGTGCTGATTCCGATCATGATCCAGCTGCTGGTAGACCACCCGCAATGTGTCGAGCATGACCTGTCCAGCCTGGAACGGCTGGTCTACGGCGGCTCCCCGATCCCCGTCGCGGTGCTGGACCGAGCTCGCAAGGCGCTACCGCAAACCGACTTCGCTCAGCTCTACGGCCAGACCGAGCTATCCCCAACGGCCACCATCCTGATGCCCGCCGACCATGAGGAGTCCGGCCCACAACCTGGCCGGCTGCGTTCCGGGGGTCAGGCTGCGCCGCACGCCGAGGTGCGCATCGTCGGCCCTGAGGGCAGGGAGCTGCCGCGCGGCCAGATCGGTGAGATCGTGTGCCGGGGTGGGCACGTGATGCTGGGTTACTGGGGCAAACCAGACGAGACCGCTGCGGCGCTGCGCGGAGGTTGGGTGCACACCGGAGACGCGGGGTGGATGGACGACGACGGTTACGTCTATGTCGCCGACCGGCTCAAGGACATGATCGTCACCGGTGGGGAGAACGTGTACTCCACCGAGGTGGAAAACGCTGTGTCGGCACATCCAGCGGTGGCGAACTGCGCTGTGGTAGCGGTGCCGGACGACCGCTGGGGCGAGCGGGTCCATGCGATTGTGGTGCGAAAGCCTGGCGCTGAGGTGACCGGCGCGGAAATCCGCGACCACGTCAAGTCCCTTATCGCCGGCTATAAGGCACCCCGCACCGTGGAGTTCGTTGACGTGCTGCCCGCCACCCCGACCGGGAAGGTCCTCAAGCGCGAGCTGCGCGCGAAATACTGGGCCGGTGCGGACCGCAGCGTGAACTAATCAGTGCCACCATGTGGCATGGACCGCCAACAGCTTCGAGCCCTGCAAGATCCGCTTAAGCAGCGGTACCGGGACGACGCCACAGCCGCACTTGTGACGCTGCGGGCTCAGGCCCGTCTTGGTGCGGGAATCACATGCTCGGTTCAGATGGGCGCGGCACTGGCGGAGGCCGGCTTGCACCCCGCCACTGGCGGCGATGGGTTGTCGCTGTGCTCGGGTGACATGTTGCTGGAGGCGCTGGCTGCCTGCGCGGGTGTGACGCTGCGCGCGGTGGCCACCTCGCTCGACATCCCCATCGCCGGTGGCACCGTGCACGTCGACGGCGACCTCGACTTCCGAGGCACGCTGGCGGTCTCCCGGGAGGCACCGGTCGGCTTCCGGGCCATTCGCCTTCGGTACGCCCTGGACACCACCGCCACTACCGAGCAGCTCGACACCCTGATCCGGCTGACAGAGCGCTACTGCGTCGTCTACCAAACCCTCGCCGGCACGCCCAAGCTCTCCTCGCACTGGCAGACGGTATCGGAGGACCGGGAACGTCAGACGTGACCGTCTATGGTACGGGTCATCGCCGATCTCGGTGATCGAAAGACTTAGGTTAGGACGGTAACCGGAAGGGCGGCTCCCTTCGCGGCGAGATACGCTGCGACCTCCGCAATACGTCTGTCCGAGGAGTTCCCGAAGCATGATCACCAGGTTGTCGGCGCTGTTCCTGCGCACCCTGCGGGAGGATCCGGCAGATGCTGAGGTGCCCAGTCACCGGCTGCTGGTGCGGGCTGGCTACGTCCGGCGCGTCGGCCCGGGAATCTATTCGTGGCTGCCCCTGGGCTTGCGGGTGCTGCGCAACATCGAGGCCGTGGTGCGCCAGGTGATGGACGCGATCGGCGCGCAGGAGATCCAGTTCCCCGCGCTGTT
>DASQVU010000075.1:0-3032 GCA_035640615.1 Pseudonocardiaceae bacterium | reverse complement strand
CGGTCTGGCGTACTGGGCGTGGTTGTTGCTGCTGGCCTGTGTAGGTGATCGCTGCGGCGGCCAGTTGGCCGCGTTCGGCGGCTTGTAGTGCGCGTTGCCCGAGATTGGTCTGGTCGGCTTCGGTGGGGTCGCGCAGGCCGAGGCCATCGCCGACGAACAGCAGCACTAGGCCGTGTTCTGCTGCTGCCTGCGGCCAGCCGTCGGGTAGGTACAACGGTGCGTCGAGCAGCAGAGGCCGGACGTGTGGCCAGGTCAGGGTGACCGTCCCGGCGGGGTTCAGCCTTACTGCCCAGCCGGGACACGGTTCCAGCGCCAGCCGGGGCAGGTCGGTGGCAAAGCGCAGTCCGCGGTTGAGGACCGCGTAGAGCAGCACGTCGGTGCGATCGACCTCGGTGTCGGGCGAGCGCATTTCGCCCTCCATGAACAGCGCCGCGAACGTGACTCCCCGGCCGTGGTGCCACAGACCGGCTTGCGCGTGCAGCGTTATCGCGGGCATCGCTGGTCCTTCCCGAAGATGGTTGGGTGGGGAGCCGGGAAACGCAGCAACGACCGGGCCATCGTCACCGCCGGGTCAGTGCGCGGATAGACCGGCTGCGGCGCGGACCGCTCAGATCGCGTCAGCGCCCCAACTCCCCACCCAACCGGGCTCAGGCCTGCTCACCGCGCGACTCGACGAATGCCGAGTCGAGGTGGCCGTGCTCACGCATGGCATCGACACCACCGCCCCGGCCGGCCGCTCCCCGTTCCTCGTCAGTGGGAGCGCTTTCCGGGGCACCGAGGGTGGTGGGGGCCAGTGCTCGAACGCGCGTACCTCAATTCGCCTGGGCTTGGCTTCCTCCACCTTGGGTATCACCACCTGCAACACGCCGTCTTCGGTCGAGGCCTCGATGGCATCGGCCTGCACATGCAGGGGCAGCGTGATCGAGCGACGGAACAGGCCGTAGCAGCGCTCCAGCACATGGAACTGCTCGTCGGCGGAGTCCTGGGTCAGCTGTCGTTCGCCCTGGATGGTGAGCAAACCGCCCTGGAACGCAATCTCCAGGTCCTCAACCTTGACACCAGGAAGCTCGACCGAAACAACGTAGGCGTCCTTACGCTCGGAGATATCGACCGGCGGCGCCCACGCCGGGGCACTGGTCACACCGGTGCCGGACTGCCAGGCCTGCTGACCCCGCAGCTGGGCAAGCAACTTATGCATTTCATCTGGTCCTGCGCGCGCGCAGATCGTGGAAGGCATCCCAGCGCGTCATGATGACCATCTCGATTTTCCTTGTTTTAGTTATTCGGCAGCCGGGGATAAACGCAAGACCCGCGCGATGCGAAGGTTGTTCACTTGTCAAGTTGCCATGTTCACGATGGCGTGAACAGCGTTCACTGTCAATTTACTCGTCGAGGGAGACGTCGGGTGGGACAGCCACAGAGGGGCACGCCTGCACGGCGCGGCGCCGCAGCGACCCACTCGCTGTGGTTCAACGCCCCGGAAACCGATGAGCAGATCCGCCGCACGCTCACCCGGGACCGCGTGGTGGCCGAGGCACTCACGCTGATCGCCCAGCAGGGCATCGAAGCGCTGACCATGCGCACCCTGGCCGCGCGTCTCGGGGTGGTCCCCGGCGCGCTGTATCGCCATGTCCGGAGTAAGGAGCAGCTCCAGGACCTGGTTGTTGACGGCGTGCTCGCCGAGGTGGACTGCAACGTCAACTCCGCACTGCCGTGGACCGAGCAGATCACGGTGCTCGCTCATCGACTACGCAACGTGTTAGAAGCTCATCCCGGGGTTGCCGGTCTGCTGAAGACTCGCGACCCCCTGGGGCCACACTCCCTCGCCGTGGCCGAAGCGGTCCTGCGGCCGCTGCATAACGCCGGATTTCCCCCCCACGAAGCCGGTCTGGCCTTCTTCGTCATCCTCGACTACACCCTCGGATTTGAGGTCAGCAGCCCCCGCATCTCGGTCAACGAACAGCGTGTCCAGGACGCCGCGACCAGAACCCGGCTCCACGAGTTCTTCCGGTCGCTTCCCCCTGACCTCTTCCCCACCCTGGTCACCCTCGGCGAGCACATCTGGCTCGACAACCGCGCCCAACGATTCACCGCCGGCATCAACGCACTCATCGACGGACTACAGCGCGCTCAACACCATCACCCCGCTGACCAATGTCACGACCAGTTGTAAGGAGTGAACAGCTCATCAGCAGTCAAACACTTACTGGAAGGCGGCGTGAACGGTCGACAACGTCGACCTGGCCCGGGCGCTTGGCGTCGGTGCACGCGGTGACCGTCGACGTGTTGAGCGTCGCCGAGCCTGTGATCCTGACCCGAGGCACCACAATGTCGGCGGGTAATGGCGCGCGTGACCTCGACGCACCGGCCATAGCGCCTACTGACCGAAAGTGACGGGTGCGCGATGGATGTCGTCTCCTGGGCGGGCAAGGTGACGATCGCCGGTGCCGGTGTTGGGACGGCCGCTGCTGCTTCTCGACCCAGGAACGCGCCGCGCCACCGATGGCGCTCATCAGCGGCGCGGGGAAAACCCGTGGTGTTCTTGTCGACTCCGAGCGCGAACAGACTTTACAGATTGCGCAGCTGCAGAGCCAGCGGGTGGGCCATTGTGTCCGAGGCGGTGCCGAACGCGGCCGCAGCGAGCGCCTCACCCTCCGCCGCGATGATCTTGGCGCGCTGCTCGCGTTCGGCTTCGGCCTGCCGTGCCATCGCCCGCTTCATGCTCTCGGGCAGCTGGATGTCTTTGAGTTCGACCAGGGTGACCACTACGCCCCACTCGATGGTGGCCACGTCGAGGATCTCGCGGATGTTGACGTTGATGACGTCGGTCTCGGACAACGTCTCATCCAGCGTGTGCTGGCCAACGACCTTACGCAGGGTCGTGGCCGCGCTTTGGCCCCTGCGCCGGTCGCCTCGGCGTACACAGCGCCCTGTCATTGCCGCTACGGGTCGACGGCGGTGTGATTGGCGCGTTGAACATCTACGGCCGCAACCTCGACACGTTTGACGAGGAGTCAGTGAAAGCTGGAGAA
>DASQVU010000074.1:0-2192 GCA_035640615.1 Pseudonocardiaceae bacterium | reverse complement strand
TACAGCTGATTGCTCTGCAGTTTATCAGCGCCTTAGCGCCGGTCACGGTCAGTGGTCTGGCCCAGGTCCTCGGCACAAGACCGCCAGCCACCTCGGCGATGATCGATCGCCTGGCTCGTGCTGGGTTGGTGCGCCGCGTGCCGGATCCTCACGACCGTCGACGCGTGCAATTGGCTATCACCTCGGCTGCTCAACCGATCGTGGGGGACACCGACGAAGACACCGCCCACCGCTTGTCTGCAGTGGTTCATGCCATGAGCGCACAGACCCGCCGGCCCCTTATCGATCTACTCGCGGAGACGGTGCGGCGTTTGACAGAGGAGTCCGCACCGCTTATTCGCCGCCCACCTCCGAATCAGGACCGTTGAGGGTGTCTTAGGGATTCGTGACACGCAGGGTCGACACGCCGAGAGTAGGTTTTGATGGCTGCCCGGGTGGGGTAGCTGCGGTCACAGCCGCCGTGAGTGGTGGCGCGGGGGCCGATGGGGTAGTAGGAAGCGGCGCGGCGGTGGTGCTGGACTTGACATTGCTGGGATTGGTGTGGCTGGTGGGGCTGACCGCGGTGCACTGTGTGCCGCCCGCGCCGTTGCGGAGATGCCGTGCTGCTCTGCGCGGCGCTGCTGGAGCAACAGCCCGAATGCGATCGCGAATGCCGCGGCTAGCCATCGGGCGACCGGCACCGCGCTAATCTGCGGCGGGCGTCAGGCCCTGTTCGACGGTGTTCAGCGGACCACCGAGTGGGTTGGATCGATCCAGGGCACGTGTTCGGGCTCGGCGACCCCGTCGATGTCCAGGTTGACCACGATCGGCTGCTGTCCGCTACGAGTCACCACGCACTCCAGCGGCTCGTCGTCAAGTGCATTGATCTCTTGGTGTGGCACGAACGGTGGTACGAAGATGAATCCACCGGGACCGGCTTCGGCGGTGAATTCGAGATTGGATCCCCATCGCATCCTGGCCCGGCCGCGGACCACATAGATCACGCTTTCTAGCTCGCCATGATGGTGCGCCCCAGTTCTCGCGCCCGGGTGGATCGTGGCGATCCCCGCCCACAGCTTCTGCGAGCCCGTCCGGTCATGGGTGACGGCGGCGGCGCGGGTCATCCCCGGTGTCTGCGGCGTGTTGGTATCCAGCGCATCACCAGGGATGACCCGCACTCCCTCGGTGCGCCAGTCCGGCGTTGCTTCTGATCGCCTCGCGTCCATGCACTGAGGCTAGCGCTACGGCAGCGATGTCCCGAACTGTTGGGATCACGAACCTGACCGCCGGCTCCGGCAGGCTAGGTCAGGCGGGACACCGCCAGATCCGCCGAGGGGGACACCAGCACGCTCACCGATTCGACGTGGCGGCTTGATCGCGGATCCGGTGTCCCGGTCGGCACGCTGTGCCGGGAAACCTTCGTCACCGCCGGCCGTGGGACGCCCGCGCGGAGGGATCGCGTGGCCGAGCGGGCCTGCACGAGCCAGGCGACCGCTGGGGCCGATTCCAACGCCAGGAATGCGGCCAGCACAACCAGGTAGGGCGATCCGCGCAGCAGGCCCAGCCCGCCGAGGACGAGGCCCCCCGCACCGCGGAGGGTATGCCCAATCGCCCACACCAGGCCGGGACCCGACTGCGCCAGCCAGTGGCCCGCGAGGAAATACAGGCCGATCCCCACCACGCCAGACACGGTCAACATCGTGGGAATCTCTACATCCATGATCGTCATGCTGCCCAGTAGCTGGGCAACCACTGGCACACCGAATAGCGACAGCAGCAACGTCCGCCAGGGCACGACAGTGTCCGACGAACCGGTCACCGGGGTGAGGCCCATCTCGGGTCGGCGTATTCGCTCAGCTGCATAACCACTCCTAAACCACACCAGCGCGCCGAGCAGACTCATAACGAGTCCGCCGACCCCGAACTGGACGTGAAATGGCAATTTCTTCGCCGCCATCACCCCCAGTAACAGGCCGCCTACGATCTTGCCCAGGTCCAAGTTCAGCTGCAGCCAAGTCAATTGCCGTGATTGCATGCCGGCGGTCAGATCCGAGCCCACGATGAACGCGGGAGCGGCGACCGTCACCGCCGCCGCACCAATGCCCATCACAGCGATCGCCAGCACGATCGACACCGAGTCACCCGGTGACAGCGCGAGCATCACCAGTCCGCCCGCCATCCCCAACATGCCCAGTAGCTGCGCCGACCGGTGT
>DASQVU010000073.1:0-12895 GCA_035640615.1 Pseudonocardiaceae bacterium | reverse complement strand
CGCAGAACTGGGTTTGCTGTTTTATCCAGGTTTTTGCAGCACCATCGGCGGTGGCCTCGCTGAGCTCGACCAGTGACGACGCGCCTCCTGGCCGCCCCGATGCCGGCACGGGCGGCCGGGTAGCGGGCGCAAGTGGTGCGGGGGCTGGCGCGGCCGGCGCAGGCACCACCACCACTGGCGCCGGTGGGGCGACTTGAATTGGTGGTGCTTGCGCCGGTGGGGCTTGCTGAACCGGCGCGGGAAACTCCTGAAGCCCGCCCTGCGGAGCGGATGCGGGCGCAGGCGCAGGTGCAGCCGCCGGCGCCGGGGGTGCGACCACGTATACCGGTGGACCTCCGCAAGAGACCACCAGTGCACCCAGCAGCGCCGAGCCGATTAGCGGTATCCGCCGTAGCTGTGCGGCCATCTCGCCCCCTCGACATTCGGTGGTTCCTCACACATTAGATGCCGCGCAAGCTGTTCTGACAGCGGAATTTTTGTTGTTTTTCGTTGCTCTTCAGTGGGTGATCGGGGGCATTCAGAGAGTCATTCTCGGCGGTTACATTGCAATGTTTCGGTCCGTAAGGTGCAAGCTGGGCGCCGCGCCGCGAACCTCGAAGACTCGCCGACCGCGGTCACTGACAGAGACCGCTCGCGAAGCTATGCTCCGTCGGCGAAACGCCTCTAGCCAGGCCGTTCGCGCGGAAGCGGTGGGAAGGGCGTCATGGTCAACACTGAACGACTACTGACGGTAGGTGACCTGAGGCGGGTCACCGCGCTCCTTGCGGCGGTGGCAGGGGCGATGGCCACCGCCACCTCGACAGCCGCGGCCAGCACCGGCGAACGCTGGCAGGGCCCGCCGGGTGCCAGTTCGGTGAACTACGTTGCCTTGGGCGACTCCTACTCCGCCGGGGTCGGAACCGGTGTCTATGACCCGGCGAGCGGCGGCTGCGCCCGCAGCCCGCTGTCCTACCCGCCGCTGTGGGCCTCCGAGCACCACCCGGCCAGCTTCCGGTTCGTCGCGTGCTCCGGAGCGACTACCGGGGATGTGCGCGGCAGCCAGATTACCGCGCTCGATCCCGGCACCAATCTGGTTACGATCACTATCGGCGGTAATGACGCCGGGTTCGCGGCTGTCCTGCGGACCTGCACGACCGGGCCGAGTGACAGCGCGTGCATCGCCGCAGTGGACGCGGCCGAGGAGTTCGCGCGCACCGAGCTGCCTGGTCGGTTGACCCAGACTTACGCTGCGATCCGCAGCGCCGCACCGAGCGCCCACGTGATCGTGCTCGGCTACCCCAGGCTGTTTGAACTGACCCCGGGATGCTCTGACCCCCTGGCGCCGAATCTGACCCGGCGCACCAAGCTCAACGAAGGCGCCGACGTGATCGACAGCGTCATCTACAAGACTGTCGTCTCCCAGCCCGGGTTCGGCTTCGTCGACGTGCGGGACGAGTTCGCCGGCCATGGTGTGTGCTCGCCCGACCCGTGGATCAACGGTCCGAGCGTGCCCAGTTTCGTCGGCCCGTATCACCCCAACCAGCAGGGCTACCGCGACGGCGACCTCGCCGCGCTGGATGCGACATCCGCTGGTGACAGTGCGGCAGCCTGAAGCCTTCAGCCCAGCTTGCGGAGGTCGACCACGCTGCCGTTGTCCAGGTTCCGATCGAGCAGCGCCCAGATCTGCGTAGCTACCTGCTCAGGATCGCTGAGCTTGCCCTGGGCATGCAGATCCACGAACTTTTGCCGGCTGGGGAAGTCCTGCTCTAATGTCTCGCGGAGCTGCTGCTGCATGGCGGTGTCGACCGTCCCGGGCGCGACCGACAGCACCGACACGCCCCCGCGCTCGGCCTGCTCAGCGCCGGCGTCCCGCACCCACTGGTCGACCGCGGCCTTGCCCGCCCCGTACGACGACCAGCCCGGGTAGACCGTCTTGGCCGCGCCGGAGGTCAGCATGACCAGGTAACGGCGGGCATCGGCCGACTGGGCCGCAGCCAGGAACAGCTGACCGAGAACCTGGGGAGCGGCGCTGTTGAGCAGCACGTTGCGTTGGTAGGCGTCGCTGTCGACTTCGGCGGCGAAGCCCATCGGATTGACGGTGCTGGCCGCATGGATGAACACCACCGTCTCGCCGTCAAATCCCTTCAGTTCCCGGCGGAAGGACTCGCCGACCGCAGGCCAGCTCGACGGATCGGCGAGATCAGCCTCGAGGTGCTCGATCGAGGATGCCGGACGCTGGCGGTTGATACCGATCACCCGGGCGCCGTCCCACGGCACCGTCTTGACCAGCGCCTGCCCGATGCCGCCCGATGCTCCAGTAATCCAGACCAGAGACGTAGCCATAGGCCGACCCTACTAACAATGCGAGCTGCTTGATCCGGGTTCGGGATGCTCTTTCCGGTTATCTACAATGATCGTTGGCGCTAGCCCTCGAGGACTAGGTGACTGGCCGCGTAGTCAACGGTGATGGTGCCGAACCGGTACAGCACGTCGGAGCCCAGCAGGCCGGTCAAGCCGGGTATGGCCAGCGCAATCCCGTCCAGGTTCTGTGCTGGCAGGTCGACCGGGCCCACCTGCCAGGACCTGACGTGGACGGGCTGGGTGTCGGTGCCGCACGACACGCCAGTCGCTCGCTGGCTGCGCCCAACCGGCGGTAGTGCGAACCGGCGCGCGACGTTGAGATCCACCACTGAGGTCGACGAGCCGGTGTCCAGTACGAACATCAGCGGGTCGTGGCCGTCGAGGGTGACCGGCACCAGGGCCAGGGTCCCGTGGGGGGTGTGCACGACGGTCATCGGCACTTGACGGTTCGCGGGTGCTGGGGATGCGCTGGTCTGGCTTGCAGCGGCCGCCGTCGGGGCGGTGGCCTGCTCCGGTCCGGGCAGCATCAGCCGCCCGGCTCGGTAGTCCAGCCGGAACTGCCCGAAGCGGCTCCACACGTCCGAACCGAGCAGGCCGGCGATGCCGGGGCCGCCTGGGCTGCCGGCCATGGACAGCGATGACAGCGTCTGTGCGCGCAGCGGCACCTGCCCCACCGACCAGTTCGGCACCTGGACCTGCCCGGCCACCGCGGTGCATGCCACGCCGGTCGCGGGCGAGGTCGCGCCGGTCTGGACCAGGTGCAGCCGGTCGGCCACGTCCCGGTCGACCAGGGAGTGGGCGGCGCCGGTATCCAGGATGAACGGGTAGGGACCCTGCCCGGCCAGGCATACCGGAACGAGGACGATCGTGGCGGTGGCGGTGTGCAGGACGTGCGCCGGGACGGCCTGGGGTGCGGCGTCGGTATCCAGTTCGGCACAGGAGACGTTGAAGGTGGTCGGCGGCTGCTGGATCACCACAACGCCGCAGCCGGTAAGGGTGACCAGCAGCAGGAGCAGCGCCGCCCACAGGTAAGCGCGGTGCCTGCTGCGCATGTAGCCCCTCTTCCCTCGTCGCGGTGCGTACCCTCGATGGCCAGGCAGCAAACGGGGTACCCCACGGCGTAACGCAGCTAGTGAAGGGGATTCGTGTGGCTATTGCGACGGTCAACCCGGCGACGGGCCAGCAGGTGCGCTCGTTCGATGCGCTCACTGACGAGGAGCTGGATGAGAAGCTGTCCCGCGCCGCCGAGGCGTTCAAGGAGTACCGGTGGACACCGTTCGCGCAGCGTGCGGCTCTGCTGCGCCGCGCCGGGCAGATCCTCGAGGAGGAGGCCGACGACCTGGCCCGACTGGCCACCCTGGAGGTTGGTAAGACCCTGGCTTCGTCGGTGGCCGAGGTGCACAAGTGCGTCGTCGGGTGCCGGTATTTCGCCGACCACGCCGAGGCGATGCTCGCCGACGAGCCATGGCCGGTCGAGGGCGCCCGGGTGTTCACCCGCTTCGAGCCGCTGGGTCCGGTGCTGGCGATCATGCCGTGGAACTTCCCGTACTGGCAGGTGTTCCGGTTCGCCGCGCCTGCATTGATGGCCGGCAACGTCGGGCTGCTCAAGCACGCGTCCAACGTGCCGCAGGTCGCCCTGGCGATCGAACAGGTGTTGCGCCGCGCCGGGTTCCCCGAGGGCGTGTTCCAGACTTTGCTCGTCGGCTCGTCGGCCGTCGAAGCCATCATCGACGACGACCGGGTCCGCGCGGTGACGTTGACCGGCAGCGAGGCCGCCGGGCGCAGTGTGGCGGCCGCCGCCGGGCGCAATATCAAGGTCAGTGTTCTGGAGCTGGGCGGCAGTGACGCGTTCATCGTCATGCCGTCCGCAGACCTGCAAGCTGCCGTCGATAACGCGGTCAACTCCAGGACGCTGAACAACGGCCAGTCCTGCATCAACGCCAAGCGATTCATCGTCCATCAGGACGTCGCCGAAGACTTCACCCGCCGGCTGGTCGAGAAGATGGAGAAGCTCACGGTCGGGGAGCCGACCGATCCAGACACCGACCTTGGTCCGCTGTCCTCAGCCGACGCGGTGAAGATCATCGATCAGCAGGTCCGCGATACCGTCGCGGCCGGCGCGCGCCTGCTCACCGGTGGCAAGCCGCTGGATAGGCCGGGGTTCTACTACCCGCCGACCGTGCTCACCGACATCCCGGATGGTTCTCCGGGCGCCCGGGAGGAGTTCTTCGGGCCGGTCGCCCTGCTGTGGCGGGCGTCCGGTATCGATGAGGCCATCCGGATCGCCAACGACTCCACCTTCGGCCTCGGCGGCAGCGCCTGGACCCGGGACCCCGAGGAGCAGCGGCGGTTCATCGCCGAGGTGCAGACCGGGATGATTTACCTCAACAAGTTCAGCGAATCCACGCCCGCGGTGCCTTTCGGCGGCGTCAAGAACTCCGGTTACGGCCGCGAACTGGGGCAGTTCGGGCCCCGATCGTTCGTCAACGCCAAGACCGTCTGGATCGCCGGCGAGGAGCAGGCCGGCGCCCCCGTCGAGTAGGCCCCACGGCTGGCTGCGCGATGGCACGGATCGTTCCCGAAGCTGTCGTTGACATGTCACCGGCTCATCACCCATAGTGAGCACAGCCACGTGATCCTCGCCGGGTGGCCGTGGAGAGGCGTCCCGACGCTGGTGTCCTGACCGTTGGCCGTCGCGTGACCAGCCTGGCCATCCTCGGTGATTCCACCGGGGTCGGTCTGGGCGATCCGGTGCCTGCCGGTGGCTGGCGTGGTTTCGGCCCGCTTCTGGTGGCGGCGCTGGGTGCCCCGGGTGAGGTTCGCTACCGCAACCTGTCCGTCATGGGTGCGCGGATGGCCGACCTCCGCCCGAGGTCGCGGTGATCGTCGCTGGCATGAACGATACGCTGCGCTCTGACTTCGACCCGGTTGCACTGCGCGTCGGGCGCCCCGGTGGTGGTGTCCCGCTCCTCGGCGCTGCCGGAGATCGTGCTGCCCAGCTGCGGTTGCGCCGCTCCGGACGACGGCCGCGCTTTCGCAGCCGCGGTCTGCCGCCTGCTCGACGTGCCCGAGCGGTCCCGCCGCGCAGCGGCCCGTGCGCGCGCCGAGCAGTTTCCGTGGCCGGCAGCAGTGGCCGGAATGCTGCGAGCCCACCGCATCTGTGCCGGTTTCCCCTCCATGCTGTTTGAGCAATCAGGCACATCATGTTCATCTGACAGCCGGGTACTCGCAATGCCGCGGTAGTCCTCCGGCGAGGTGCGGCGGCCACGCTGGGCGCCGTGGTGATGCCGTGGCCATCGGAGCGCCGCCACCACCATGGTGCCCTGGTGATCGGGCACCGGGGGGCAGCTGGCTACCGGCCAGAGCACACCCTGGCGTCCTACGAGCTCGCGGCGCGGCTCGGCGCGGATTTCATCGAGCCTGACCTGGTATCCACGAAAGACGGCGTGCTGGTCGCCCGGCACGAGCCAGACATCAGCGAGACCACCGACATTGCCCAGCACGCCGAGTTCACCGACCGCCAGACCACCAAGGTGATCGACGGTAAGCCGGTGACCGGGTGGTTCACCGAGGACTTCACCCTCGCCGAGCTGAAAACGCTGCACGCGGTGGAGCGCCTGCCCGCGGTTCGCCAGCACAGCACCCTTTACAACGGCCGGTACCGCATCCCGACATTCGGCGAGATACTCCAGCTGCGGCAGCGGCTGTCCAGCCAGCTGCGCCGGGAAATCGGGGTGTACCCGGAGACCAAGCACTCCAGCTACTTCCGCTCGCTCGGGCTCGCGCTGGAACCCAAGCTGGTCGACGCGCTCGACCGGGCCGGGCTCAACCGGCGCGGTGCGCCGGTGTTCGTGCAGTCCTTCGAGGTCGGCAACCTACAGTCATTGCGTTCCCAGCTGCGGGTACCGCTGATCCAGCTGATCGACTCTACTGGCGTACCGGCGGATTTCGTCGCGGCCGGGGACGGGCGCGGCTACGACGATCTGATCACTCCGGCCGGGTTGGGCTGGGTTGCCCACTACGCCGACGGCATCGGGCCAGCCAAGGACCGGATCGTGCCGCGGGATGGTGCGGGATTCTCCGCGCGGCCGACCTCGCTGGTGAGTGATGCGCACGCCGCCGGGCTGGTCGTGCATCCGTTCACCTTCCGCAACGAGAACCAGTTCCTCCCCATGGAGCATCGCAGCTCAGGTGATCCCAACGCCTACGGTGATGCGTTCGCCGAATACGCGCAGTTCTACGGCCTTGGGGTGGATGGGGTGTTCTCTGACGCGGTGGACACTGCGGTCGCCGCCCTGGAGTTGGCGACGGGTTCTCCTGCGCTGGTTCACTGATCAACACCATCGTGTGGTGGCTTGGAGGATCCGCACGGTCACACACCGGCACTAACCTGCCGCCATGCCCATCGAGGACACGGATATCGTCCGGAAACTCGAAGATCTGTGCCAGGCTGGCGAGGTTTGGGAGATCGCCCGGTCGTACCGGATCCACCGCTACCGGCGCCGCGATGAACAGCGCCAGACCGTCGATGTCGCCATGATGTTCAACCTCGACGCCGGATGGAAAATCATCGCCACGGACCCCAACCGTGGCATCTCCGTATCGGGTCCCGCGCATGCGGATCTCAACGTGGTCCTGGCCACCGTCCGCTGGCAGGACCTCGACGCCCAATCCGTGCCCACCCAACGCTCCACCGAGGCCTAAAACCCCGCGCTACACCGCACAATATGAGTGTGAAAGCGACGCGGGAAGTTGAGCGCAAGTACGAGGCGATCAAGGAGCTGGAGCTGCGCGACCCGGCCGCGCTGTTCGGACTCGACGCTGCGACCGGGCCGGACGAGCAGGAGCTGGCAGCCGTGTACTTCGACACCTCTGATCTCCGGCTGATCGGTGCCGGGGTGACCTTGCGGCGCCGCGAGGGCGGGTCCGACGAAGGCTGGCATCTAAAGCTGCCGGCCGGCGAGGACAGCCGGGATGAGCTGCGGCTTCCGCTGGACAGCTCGCTGCGGAAGCCCCCGGCCGAGCTGGCCGCGCTCACCCGGGTCTACAGCCGCGGTGCCGCGCTGGCCCCGGTTGCCGAGCTGACCACCCGCCGGCGTCGCTGGGTACTCGCTGACTCCGTCGGCCGCTCACTCGCGGAACTGGTCGATGACCACGTGCAGGCCCGAACCATGGGTGAGCAGACCACCACGGTGGTGTGGCGGGAGGTGGAGGTCGAGCTTCGCGAGCACGGCCAGCAGGAGTTACTGGACCGGATCGAACGTCGGCTGCTGCAGGCGGGTGCTCGGCGTGCGGGTTCAGCCTCGAAACTGGGCCGGTTGCTGGCCGATCGGCTGCCCAGCACGGCCGAGTCCGAGACTGGTTCCACCCGCTCAGCGGGTGGGCTAGTGCTGGCTTACCTGCGGGCGCAAGCCGAGCAGCTGCGCCGCTATGACCCCCTGGTACGGCGCGATGCTCCCGACGCTGTCCACCAGATGCGGGTGGCCGCCAGGCGGATGCGCAGCGCGCTGCAGGCATTCGGGCGGGTCATTGAGCGCGACGCGACCCGCGAGCTCACCGCGGAGCTCAAGTGGGTCGCCGGTGAGCTGGGCGGGGCGAGGGACGCGGAGGTGATGGCCGAGCGGTTCGCTGTCCAACTGCGCCAGGTACCCGACGAGCTCAAGCTGGGACCCGTCGACGCCGCGGTCGTCCGCTTGTTTGAGCGCCGGCAAGCCGATGCCCGAGGCGTCGCCCTTGCGGCCCTGGATAGCGACCGTTATCTGAGGTTGCACGATCGGATCGATGCGTTGCTCAGCGACCCGCCGTTCACCGCCCGCGCCGGCCGTAAAGCCAAGCGGGAGTTACCTAAGCACGTCCAGCGGGCCTACCGTCGCATGGAGTCGCGGATGGCTGAGGCGCAGCGCCAGCCAGCCGGTGACGGTCGTGACTATGCCCTGCATGAGACCCGCAAGGCGGCCAAGCGGCTGCGCTACGCCACCGAGGCCGTCGAGCCCACGGTGGGCAAGCCGGCTAAGCGGCTGCGCAAGCGACTCAAGTTCGTCCAGGATCTCCTCGGCGAGCATCAGGACATCGTCGTGTCCCGGCCAGTGCTCCGTGAACTCGCCGCACAAGCGCACCTAGAAGGCGGAAACGGCTTCACCTACGGCCTTTTGTACGCCACCGAGACCGCTCGCGCGGAACGCATCGAAAGCGATGTTCCCCCCGCATGGCAGCGGATGCGTCAACGCAAGAGCACCACCTGGCTCAAGGACTGACTCCGTACAGTTGCTGTTCATCCAGTGTTCACTCGAGCAGGGTACCCATGTAGGGAGTAATTCCGTCCGGTGATTGCGCAGGAGAATGGCTCATCTATCCCTGCTGGTGCTCGTAGTGATCATCACGGCGCTGGCGTTCGACTTCACCAACGGCTTTCACGACACCGCCAATGCGATGGCCACGTCGATCGCCACCGGGGCGCTACGCCCGAAGGTGGCGGTGCTCATCAGTGGGGTACTCAACCTGGTCGGCGCGTTCCTGTCCACCAAGGTTGCACAAACCATCTCCAGTGGCATCGTCAACGACAGGCTGGCCACCCCGGCGATTATTTTCGCCGGGCTGGTCGGGGCCATCCTGTGGAACCTGGCCACCTGGCTGCTGGGGCTGCCGTCAAGTTCCTCGCATGCATTGTTCGGCGGGTTGATCGGCGCGGTGTGGGTGGGTGCCGGGGTCAACGCGGTGCACTTCGAGCAGGTGATCAGCAAGATCTTGCTCCCGGCGGTAGCCTCCCCGGTCATCGCCGGAATCGCTGCGATGCTGGCCACCTACCTGGCCTACCGGATCAGCTGGCGAGCCGCGCAGGGGCCGGTCACCAGCGGGTTCCGGCACGGTCAGACGATTTCCGCCTCGCTGGTCTCGCTGGCCCACGGCACTAATGACGCGCAGAAGACGATGGGTGTGATCACCCTGACGTTGATCTCCACCGGAGCGCTCGCTGCGGGCTCAGCGCCGCCGTTCTGGGTGATCGCCGCGGCCGGCCTGGCTATTGGGTTGGGCACTTACGCCGGGGGTTGGCGGATCATCCGCACGATGGGCAACCGGCTGACCGACATCGCCGCGCCGCAAGGTTTCGCCGCTGAAGCCAGCTCCACCGCAGTGATCCTCAGCTCGGCGAACCTGGGCTTCGCGCTGTCGACCACCCACGTCGTCGCCGGATCTGTCCTCGGTAGCGGGCTCGGTCGCCGCCTGGCTCAGGTGCGCTGGTCGGTGGCCGGGCAGATGGCGCTGGCCTGGCTGCTCACCTTGCCGGCAGCTGCCGCGGTGGGTGCGGTGGCCGCGGCCGTCGCCGTGCGCGGAACCCTTGGTGTCGTGGTGATCGGTCTCGTCGCGCTGGCTGGGGCGGTAGCTGTCTACGCGCTCTCCCGCCGCGCACCGGTGACCGCACAGAACGTCAACGATGATCTCCTGCCGGTGGGCGCCCGGCGCCCGCTGCTAGGTGCCGTCACCTGAGAGGGGATCGCCCCATGCACATCGACTGGAACGCGCTCGGCGAGGTAGCGGTGGTGAGCATCGGCGTCGCGGTCGGGGTCGTGGTCATCTTCACCCTCGGCGTCCTCGCGCTCTCCCACCGCGAGACCGGTCCCGACCGTGGCGGGAACGGCAGTATTGCCCTGACCGGTGCGCTGCTGTGCTTTGCGGCATGTACCGCCATCGTGCTTTACGGCATCTACCTCATCGTCCCCGCGCTGCATCCCTAGCCGGGGTTTCCACGACCACCTGGGTGGACTTCACCACGGCGACAGCCAGTGAGCCGGTAGCCAGGCCCAGCTCGCGGGCAGCCTCGGTGCTCATCAGCGAGACCACCCGGTGTGGCCCGCATTGCATCTCGATCTGGGTCATCACGGTGTCGGCGATAACGTTGGTGACCAGTCCGACCAGCCGGTTGCGCGCCGAGCGACCGAGCTCAGACGTTGGGTCCGGCGCGGGATGGGCATGTTCCCGAGCGAACGCGGCCAACGCCGCCGCCTCGATCACCATGCGGCGCGATTGGTCCCGCTCGACGGGTAGTAGCCCGCTACTGAGCCATCGCCGCACGGTGTCGTCACTGACCCCGAGCAGCTCGGCTGCCTCGGAGATCCGGAACACCGGCACCCGGTAGAGGATATCCTTGCCGCAGCACGCCGGTTCAATCTGGCGTTTCAGCGGTTCGCGCCACTCCAGATAACAAAGAGATGATCCCGACCCGATGACGAGGTACAACACTGCTGTTGCGACCTCTTGCCCCGTAGTTCCGCCGACCAGGAATACTCGAAGCACCGTAATTGCGATGACGATCGCGAGAACCAGTTACGCCCGCTGGTCATGCTGTCGCCTGTGCATCCACTGTTCACCGGCGCGAGAAGCTTCCAGCGATCGCTCGGGGTGGCCGCAGTGACTGAGGTAGACCCTGCGGGCGATCGCGACCGCGTGGTCGGCAAAGCGCTCGTAGTAGCGGCCGATCAGCGCGGCGTCCACCGCTGGTTCCACCCCGTGTGACCAGTTTTCGGAAAACAAGATCTGGAAGATCCGGCGGCGCAAGGCGTCCACCTCGTTGTCGACCTGGGCCAGCCGGGCTGGGGATATGGGATCTCGACTCTCGATTACTCCGGCGGCGTCCTCGGCCAGCTTGGCGGCGAGCACGCCCATCTGCAGGGACACCGGGCGGACGTTAGCCGGGATCGGCTCGATCGGATGTTTCAGCCTGGTGAGCTCGGCAATGTGCTGGGCTAGGTTGCACATCCGGTGCACGTCTTTCACCACGTGCATGGCTGCGACCACCATATGCAGGTCGGTGGCCGCCAATGTTCGGTAGCTGAGCAGGGTGAGGCAGCGCTGGTCGGCATCTTCGCACCGCGCCTTAAGCTCGTCGGCTTCGGAGATGACTGACTCGGCGAACTTCAAGTCCGCCTGGTGAAGCGCGACCGAGGCGTTGGTCATCAGATGCCCAGCCAGCCGCACGATCTTGCTCAGATCGCCGACGAGGCACTCCACGTCAGCATCGCGCACCTGGTGGCCGGCTCTAGGGTGCTGAGCGTGGCTGCTGGTGAGTTGTTTCCAGGTCGCCCGGGCGATCGCCGTGATATCGATTCTGTGGTTGGGCCGGACGCTGCGGCCTTCGGCGGCCATGTTGCCAGCATCACTCCCTTTAGCAGCGTTGTCCACACGAGGTGGGAAAGTTCATTGGCAGTTCGCGTGGCTCCACGCCTCGCCGCAGTTGCGCATTCGGGGATAGATAATCGCCAGTCCTTAGGTTGTGAAAAAAGCTTACTCGCGCCGGCTGGCAGGTTCCTTAGGCCCGATTTTCGTTTGCGAACAGTTCATGCACTCTTAGTCGAGCGTTGTGCTCCTGGAAAGGGCATCGGCGGCATGGTGGTGTCCATGGTGGTGTGCCCGCCTGGGGAAGTTCCCAACGTCGGTGTTCCCGCACAGCTGGCGGGCCGGATGACGGTTGCCGAGCAGCAGGAGTGGTTGACGTCGTGGCTGCGAAGCCGCCGGGTCAGCCGGCGCTCTGCACTCAAGGGCGGCGCCAGCGTGCTCGCAGCGCTGGGTCTTTCTGCTGCGGGGTGGGCGCCGGCTGGATGCGTCTCAGCCCGGCAAGGGCAGCTCTTGATCGTGGGCCGGCACCTGTCGTTCGGGGCGGATCCGACCACGACGATGGCGCTCGCCGGGGAGTTGACCAGCAAACCGACCGGGAAAGTGCTCGTCGATCTCGGGACCGGTCCCGGCTACGGGCACAGCCTCGAAGCAGAGATTCGGGAACTGGTCAGCCTGGTGCCGCAGCAGGACGGAACTATCCGTGGTGCGGATCAGTTTTTCGCCCACGCGCTGTTCGCAGGGCTGCGGCCCGGGACCTCCTACCACTACCGGTTTCGGCTGGCGGACGGCACGACGACGCTCGACGCGACGTTTCGCACCGCGCCGGCCCGCGGCGCGGCGCAGCCGTTCACCTTCACTGCTTTCGCAGACCACGGCGTCAATACCGGGCCGCCGGATGGCCAAGCCGGGTTCACCGACAACTACTACAAGCCGGACGACGCCCGGCGCAGCGCCACCCCAGCTGAGTCGATCGTCGCGTCGATCGCCGCGCAACGACCCGCGTTCCACCTGCTGGCCGGCGACATCTGCTACGCCGATCCGAACGGCGCCGGTCAACCGGTCAGGAACAACGCGCCACGCGGCGCCGACAGCGGGTTCACCAACTTCGACCCCACGCTGTGGACGACGTACTTCGCCACCATCGAGAAAAGCGCGGCGTATACCCCGTGGATGTTCGCCACCGGCAACCACGACATGGAGGCGCTCTACGACAGCAACACCGCAGGGGGTGCCAGCCACGGCTACGCAGGTCACGCTGCGCGGCTGGACCTGCCCGCGACCGGGCCCAGCCGCTGCCCATCGGTGTACTCCATCACCTATAGCAACGTCGCGGTCATCAGCCTCGACGCCAATGACCTGTCGCAGGAGATCCCCGCCAACGCCGGCTACAGCGGCGGGCAGCAACTCAGCTGGCTGACCGATACCCTGACCAGGTACCGGGCCG
>DASQVU010000072.1:0-2325 GCA_035640615.1 Pseudonocardiaceae bacterium | reverse complement strand
CGGTTCGAGCTCGGGAGCAACCCGCAGCTCGGCGAGCGGTCCCATGATCAATGTAAGGGGGGTACGGAACTCGTGGCTGATGTTGGAGAAGAATTCGGTCTTCGCCCGGTCCAGCTCGGCCAGAGCCTCGGCTCGACGGCGCTCGGCCTCGTACGCGCGGGCGTCGGCCACCGCGGCGGCCACGTGCCCGGCGACCAGATCGCAGAATCCCCGGTAGTCTGGATCCAGCGCTCGGAATGGGCTGATTCCCGCGACCAGGATCCCGGCAGGGTGGTCCAAGCCGGCGGCGGCCAAGGGCAGCACCACCGCGGTGTCGGGGTCGCGATCGCCCACCTCTGTCACACCGGGCAGCAGCGCCCCGGGATAGCGCCGGGACAGCCCGGTTGCAACCCTCGACCGGCCGCTGCCAACCAGGTGCCACACGAAACCCTCGCTATCAGCGCGCGGCACCGTCAACGGGGCAATCTCGCTGGCCGCGGGGCCGGAGGCGACCCCGTAGCTGCCCTCCAGCCGGGCCTGGTGGCCGTCCTCGCCGAGCAGGTAGATCAACGCAAACGGGAGGTCCGCGCGGTTTCGGGACAGCACCTCGAGCGCCACCGCGCAGGCCTGATCGACGGAGGGGGCGGTGACCGCAGAAACCTCGCCGAGCTCGCGCAGGATGCGCAGTCGGCGCTCGCTGAGCACCCGCGAGGTTGTCTCGGTCACCGCAGTGAACACCCCGGCGACCGCGCCGTTCTCGTCGTGGATCGCGCTATAGGAGTAGGTGAAGTAGGCCTCTTCCAGGTATCCGAACCGCATCGCCGGCAGCAGCTGATCATCCGACCAGGTGGCCTCGCCGGTGGCCAGCACACTGCGCATCTGCTCACCGATGATGTGCCACATCTCCGGCCACACGCTGGCGCCCGGCTTGCCCAGCGCCGGGTGCTTGGACGGCCCGAGGATGGGTACCCAGGCGTCGTTGTAGAGCAAGGCCAGCTGCGGGCCCCACCAGATCACCATCGGGTGCCGTGAGCTCAGGCAGATTCCCACCGCGGTGCGCAGGCTCTGCGGCCAGCGATCCACTGGCCCTACCGGAGTGTCTGCCCAGTCGAAGGCGCGCATCCGTTCGGCCATCTCGCTGTTACCGGCGAACGGGGAGACCGGCGCCGGATCGCTGGGAGTACTCACCGCCGCCCTAGCGCGTGGTGTGCCTGTCCAGGGACGTGCGCTGGGACCTGTTTTGGCACCTTGACCTCCACCGGCCCATCATGCCTCGAACTCTGAACAGACGCGTACCGGTAGGCCGCGGCGCGGTGGCCGTCATGGGTGTCAGCGCATTTCGGATGATCGGCGTCAGCTGGCCGCTCGTAGCGCACCGAAGAGGGCTTCCTTCTCCTCGGCCGGCCCTGCGGCGAAGTACAGCGCGTTCGCGTCACCGAGGCTTTCCCCATTACCAAAAAGGATGTTCCAGATACCGTCGATGCCGATTGGTGCGCCGTCGGTGTCACGCAGGTAGTCGACAAACTTACCGGTGGAGTCGTCAAACGCGGCAATCCGTCCGGCACCTCCGAAGTTGGCCACCAAAAGCTTGCCACCCATCGGTCCGAAGCTTGCCGGAGCCAGCGCAACACCCCAGGGCGCGTTCAGTCTGCCGTCGTCGGCGAAGACCCGGACCAAGGTGCCGGTGGGGCTGAATTCGGCCAGCTTGCCCTTGTCCGGGTGGCCTTGGGTGGCCTTTTCCTGCTCGGAGTTCAGCGAATCCTCTTCACCGGCGTCGAACGCGGGGCCGCCCGACACCGGCTTGTCGGGCGCTTTGGAGATCACATAACTCACCAGCACCCGATCACCGATGGTGGTGACATTCCACGGTACCGGGTCACCTGCCTTGGGTTTCTTGCCCTTGACTGGGTCGGCCGGGTCGATGGGGTCGCCGGTGGCGAACGGGTTGGCGAAACCCTGGGTCGGTACGAGCTTCCAGTTCTTGTCGTTTTGAATCACACCCCATCTGAAGTGCAGTTTTTCTGGTCAACGGGCCCACAGGCCGCCTCCTGGCCGTGCGAGCGGCCCAGCCGTGCATCGATCACTCGCCGGGTCCGTTCGTGGCTGGAGGGCATTAGGTGCGTGTAGGTGCGCAGGGTGAAGCCTGGATCTGCGTGACCGAGGTACTCCGAGAGCGCTTTGATGCTTTCCCCGCCGTCCAGTAGCGCTGAGGCGTAGTAGTGGCGCAGTGCGTGCGTGCCATCCGCTCGGGTGGTGTTGATCACTCCGGCTCGCTTTAGCGCGGGGCGCCAACGCTCCGAGTTGAATGTTTGCCGCCACCAAGCCTGGCCTCTGTCGTCAGTCATG
>DASQVU010000071.1:0-2999 GCA_035640615.1 Pseudonocardiaceae bacterium | reverse complement strand
ACTCGCGTCAGGAAAGGGCGTCGCGGTGAAGTCGGCCACCTCGAAGCGGACGCGATCGTGCAGCCCGCGCCGGGTGGCGTAGCGACGTGCCTTCTGCACCTGCCGGGCGGCCAGGGTGATTCCCACGACGTCAACGTCACGCTCTTTGGCCAGCCATAGGCTGCTGCCGCCGACCCCGCACCCGGCATCCAGCACCCGCTCACCGGGCTTGAGCTGCACTCGATCCGCAAGGACCCGGTTCATGTTCTTGAGCGCGTCGGTATGGCTGCGGGTGTTCTCGTCCGTATACCCGAAGTGCACGGCCAGGTTATCCGGGTTGAGCCAGAGCACCCGATAGTCGAGCCAGGTCTCGTCGTAGTAACCGACGATGGCGTCGGTGAGCGAGTTGCTCGATCGCCCGCCGGCGGCCTCGTTCGGACCTGCCGTGTCCGGGGCTGTCATCAAACGATCTCCTGAGGTGTCCGGTGTTCCTGCGCTTACCCGAGGATTCTGGCTTACCGCTCAGCCTTGGTACCGGACAGGCGCGCTGCTCCGGCGGGCCATCAGCACCGCTGCTAACGGCCACAACGCTTGCGCGCCGGTGAGGACCCGCTCGGACAGGCCGACGCGCACACTGCCGCTGAAGTACTCGATGCCGAACCAGCCGAGCAGTCCCAGCAGCCCGGCAGCGGTGAGCCACCAGATTCGCGGTCCCGGCTGGACACCACGCCGCCACGCCAACCCAGGCCACAGCGACAGCACGCACAGGGCGGCAGATGCGGCAGCGACATGTTCCGCCGAGTCGCCGGTGACCGGCTGCGGGAATCCGGCCAGCACGATGGTGGCCACCCCACCGGTGCCCAGCAGTGCGCGACCCGCAACGGCCGCTGGGGCCAGCCCGGCTGCCGTGACCGTGTGGCAGACACCGACCCCGGCGAGCGCTGACGTCATGATCCAGGCATCGGTCGCGCCACGGGAGGCCAACGCGCTGATCGTCTCGCGCACCGGGTCGAAACCGCCGGGCTGGCGGGTAGCGGCGAGTTGCCAACCACCGATAAGCAGCACTGGAGCGCACGCTGAGGACAGCACCGCCCACCACGGCACTGGCTTACTCGGCATGGGCTCCCTTGCCCAGCACGACCACATCGCCGCCGCTGACCGTGTAACGCTCCCGATCCAGCTCGCGGTCCACCCCGACCTGAGCGCCGTCGGGAATCACCACGTTCTTGTCCAGGATCGCCCGGCGCACCACCGCTCCTTTGCCCACCCGGACGCCGGGCATCAGCACGCTGCCCTCGACGTGCGCGCCGGCCTCGACCACCACGTCGCTGGACAGCACCGAGTGCGTCACGTGCGCAGCTGAGACGATCGAGCCGGCCCCCACGATCGACTCCTGGGCCGTGCCGCCCTGCACAAATTTCGCCGGCGGCAACGGGGGCATGGCGGTCCGGATCGGCCACAACTGGTTGTACAGGTTGAACACCGGATGGACGGACACCAGATCCATGTGGGCGTCGTAATAGGTGTCCAGGGTGCCGACGTCGCGCCAGTAGCCGCGGTCGCGGTCGGTGGCACCGGGAACCACATTGTCGGCGAAGTCGTACACCGCCGCCTCCCCGGCATCCACCAGCATCGGGATCACGTCGCCGCCCATGTCGTGGTCGGAATCCTGGTTGGCGGCATCTGCGCGCAGGGCTGAGACCAGCAGTTTGGTGGTGAAGACATAGTTGCCCATGGAGGCGAAGGTCATGTCGGGATCATCCGGGGTGCCCGGCGGCCGCGCCGGCTTCTCGAGGAACTCGGTGATCAGCCCGGACGAATCTGCGGCGATGCAGCCGAATGCGCTGGCCTGCTCGCGGGGAACCCGGATGCCGGCGACGGTCACTCCCGAGCCGGTGGCGATGTGCTGTTCCACCATCTGCGACGGGTCCATCCGGTACACGTGGTCGGCGCCGAAGACGACGATGTATTCCGGGGCCTCGTCATAGACCAGGTTGAGGGACTGGAAGATCGCGTCTGCACTGCCGGTGTACCACCGCGGGCCGAGCCGCTGCTGTGCGGGCACCGGAGTGATGTACTGCCCCAACATCGACGACAGTCGCCACGTGGTGGTGATGTGCCGGTCCAACGAGTGCGACTTGTATTGGGTGAGTACGCAAATCCGGATATATCCGGCATTGACCAAATTGGAAAGCACGAAATCGATCAGCCGATAGCTTCCGCCAAACGGAACCGCTGGTTTGGCCCGGTCCGCGGTCAGTGGCCACAATCGCTTTCCCTCACCGCCAGCAAGCACGATGCCCAGCACGTGCGGCTGTCCCTTCACGATTGGTCACCCTAGCGCCGGTTGCACTCGCAAGCCACGTGAGCCGCGTCCCTGGTCATCGAATGTTCACTGGTGCGCCTGAGTGAGGACACTGCCAGTGACCGGCGCCGGGGACAACGCTAGCGTGACTCGGCGTGCGTATCGGAGTGCTGACCCGGGAATACCCGCCCGAGGTGTATGGCGGCGCCGGGGTGCACGTTGGTCACTTGGTGGCCGAGCTGCGTAAGCGGTGTGACGTCGAGGTGCATTGCTTCGGCTCGCCCCGCTCGCAGGCGCACAACCACACCGTGGCGCCCGGCTTGGCCAGCGCCAACCAGGCACTGCAGACGTTGTCGGTGAACCTGGCGATGGCCAACGCACTGGCGGATGTGGACCTGGTGCACTCGCATACCTGGTACGCCAATATGGGCGGCCACCTGGCTCGACTGCTGCACGGCATCCCGCATGTGATCACGGCGCATTCGTTGGAGCCACGCAGGCCGTGGAAGGCGGAACAGCTCGGCGGTGGCTACCGGGTGTCCTCCTGGGTGGAGCGCACCGCCTACGAGCACGCGGACGCGATCATCGCGGTCAGCGACGGTATGCGCGCCGATGTCTTGGACTGCTACCCCACCGTTCACCCGGAGCGGGTGCACGTGGTGCGCAATGGCATCGATGCCGACGTCTACCACCCGGTGCCGGACACCGACGCGCT
>DASQVU010000070.1:0-7236 GCA_035640615.1 Pseudonocardiaceae bacterium | reverse complement strand
TCGGCCCGACGCCCGCCGATTTGAAAGCTGGGAGACCAACTACGCCGCCAAGATCGGCCTCGGGGTCGCCGCCGAGTACGCGCTGTCCTGGGGACTTGAGGCCATCGAAGCCAGGGTCACCGGGCTCGCTGCGGGCTTGCGTGAGCGGCTGCAGGCTCTCGACGGGGTGCGCGTGCACGATCTGGGCCGGCGGCGCTGCGGCATCGTGACGTTCACCGTCGGGGGTGTCCCCGCCGAACAGGTGCAGCGCCGCCTGGCCGAATCGAAAGTGAACACCAGCGTCTCTTACGCCGGCTCTGCCCGCTTCGACTTACCTCGCCGAGGCCTGACGGAACTGGTGCGCGCCTCGGTGCACTACTACAACACCGAAGAGGAGCTAGATCGCCTGGTCAACGCGCTTCCGCCAAGCCGGTGAGCCGCGGGTTAAGGGAGACCGCGAGCGCCGTCGGGTGCCTGGGCCAGCCCCTCGAGCAGTTGTTGGACGGCAACGGGCACGGTGAAACCGGTAGGCCCAACGCCGACGCAGGACCAGCGACCATCGCTGACCACGGGGACGCCGGCCTTGGCCATGCTCTCGACGAGGTCGCTGGCGAGGTAACTGTGGCGCGCGTTCCACACCCGTTGGCGGTCGGCCTGATCAAGGGTGGCCCACCACTGATAGGCGAGTTGCAAAGCGTTACTCATCGCGGAACCACCTTCTGGGTAGTCGTGATGGAGTCGTCATTGAAGCCACGATTCACCCGCGGCAAGGGGCGCCCCCGGCCGCGTAGGGACGGCAGTGTAAGCGGGGAGGCGCCAGCTTGCGGCACAGCAAGCATGCGCGCACAAGCACGGCCGGATTTTCCAGCGCTGTTGCCCGCGGGCTGAATCAGCCGATGTCTAGGCGGGGTCTGCCGGCGGCGCTACTGGCGGACAGGGTGGTCGTCGACAGCAGCGGTGGCCTCGACGAACTGTTGAGCAATCTCACGTTGAGCCGCGACGAGCTCGTCGACGATTTGACGGTGGGCCACGAGCAACTTCTCGAACGGGTCATGCACTAGCGAAAACATCGCGGCTTCCGTGGCTGGGCTCGGCGCGGTAGTGCCGAAGCTGCGGGCTAAGTCAGCCCACACCTGCAGCGAGCGGAGCGCGGTGTCCTGCCCCTTACGCGCAAGCTGAGCCATCGAGTCCTGCGCACGCTGGGCCGTCGGGTCCGCAGCGGTGCGGGCTTCGGTGACCCATCGGTCGCCAGTGATCTGAGTGGACATGCTGTTTGCTCCCGGGTTCTCGGGGTGCTGGATATGCCGTCCACCTCCCACCGTGCCCACCGTCAGTTTCGTGCGCAACCACCATCAAGATAAATCGAGGTAACGACCTGATCGGCCGAACGACCGCAGGGATGCGGTGATGAGCCAGGCTGCCGACCCGAATGCGACCCCCTCCGGGGTGTGGTGGGCTTCGAGAGTGGCACGGAGGGCATCGAGAGCGCGGACCTGGCCATCGTCGTCGAGGCCTTGCAGCATCCATCCGGCCAGGCCGAGGACGAACTGGTAAGCGTCCTGCGGGTCGCGGCCGAAGTACATCCGCTCAGTGAGGTAGGCAAAACTCGGCGTGCTGAACCCCGCCTGGGTCAGCACCGTCCGCACCCGCACCGGGTCACCCATCGAGAACGGCCCAGGCGCCTCGGGCGAAGGAGCCGGAAGTTCACGCCCGGCCGCCAGCGCAGTGCTGATCGCCACGATGTACTCGTTGCAGGCGAACGGTTGCCAGACGAGCAGGACCAGTCGCCCGTCCGGGCGCATCGCGTGGGCGATGTTGGTAAATGCAGCCACCGGATCACCGAAGAACATGGCCCCGGTCCGGCTGATGACAACATCGAACGCCTGCTCGGGAAATGGGTAAACTGCGCATCGGCCTGGGTAAACCGGGCGTTGGCGACGCCCTCGCACTCGGCCGTCCGGCGCGCCACCTCGATCATCTGAGCAGACAGATCGACCCCCAGGGCAGACCCGGGCGCGGCCTAGCGGGCTGCCGCAAGGGTGGTCTGACCGGTGCCACAGCCGATGTCCAGCACCGGCACCAAGGTCGACGCCTTGTCCACGCTGGCCGCCGCCCGCAGCTGGGCCACGGAACGCAACGAAGGCAACCTCGCCGCAGCCCGCGCGTACCTGGCAGGCGAGGGCCCGTTCCAGCACCGGTTGGCGCAGCACATGCTGGTCGGCGCCTTCCTTACCGACTTCTACGCCGTGGTCGTGCGGTGGGCTGACTGGGCGACCACGATGGTCGATCAGTGGCCCGACGACCCCAGCCAGGCCACGCCCGATCGGGCAGCGATGGAGGAGATCGTACGCAAAGCCACCTGGTGACCACCGACCACGGCGATCCCACCGGGGCGCCGGGCTGCACGCCGGCAGGGGAGCACCGCGCGCGAAGTCCGCGCGTGCCGACACGCCCGATCAGGAGAAGTGCGTTGTCGGGCGGGTCAGTGGTTGGCCGTCGAGAAAGATGTCCACCTTCTCGTTGTAGAACCCGATCAGGCCCGCGATGGGTGAGAGCGCCCGAGTAGGGAAGTCGTAACACCACGCCAGGTCCGGATACCCCGTCTCGCCGATTCGCACGGACCAGTAGGCACTCGTGGTGCCCTTGTAGGGACACTCGGTGACGGTGTCGCTGGAGATCAGGTGCGCAAAGTTCACCTCAGTGCGGTTCAGGTAGTAGCGGGTGGGCAAGCCCGTCTCGAACACCATCACCGGCGAGGATGACTCACCCAGCACGACCCCGTCGAGTTCGATGCGCACCGTGCGGGTCGAGCGCACCGCGTCCACCCGGGTGTACGGGTTGCGTGGATGGACGAAGAGCCGTTCATCTTCCTCGAACCAGGCATCGAGTGCGGACCACTCGAAGCGCACCGTGCCGCTGAGCCCGGCCACCGACGACTCGGTCAGCAGCCTCGCCGCCTGGGACCGATGGACATTCTTGACCCGCAGCCCGTAGACCTCGATCGGTCCGCGGCTGCTGTCCTGGGCGCCCTCGGCGACGAGCAGGTCACGGCGTACGTCACCGCTCGGGATGTAGTACTGGGGATAGAACGGCCATTCCCACACATACCTGGCCGCGGTGGTATCGAAGACGGTCTCCCCGCCGAGCAAGGCGCGGATGCGGCGAGGTACCGGTTCGACATGGTTCACCGGAGTGATCATTTGCGGGTAGTCGCGCACTCGGCTACTCCTTTACACTTAACGCGGGGCTGGCTGCCTCGCACACGGATTCCAGCGCCGTGAGGGTCGGATGCCCGGCGGCGAGCAGGGCGCTGTCGGTGCCAGGTTCCGGTGGCGTGTCCACCTTGACCTGAGCGAGATGCAGCTGCCCGTCCTCCATCCGGTCAACCCTGGTCTGCACGATGCCGAAGGCGGCGAGCGCGGCGGGGCGCAACTCCTCCAGCGCCTCGACCGGCCGATCGGGGACGTTGAGCGACAGCACCGTGCCGGCGGGAGCACTGATCAGGATCGCCAGGACTTGCGGTAGCAAGTGCCCGGCGGTGTCCCAGTGCGGTGGGTACTCCGGGTGCGGGCCGACGTCGAGCGAAACCGCCAGCCCGCGCACGCCATTCACTGCGGCGGTCAGCGCCGCGCCGACGGTGCCGGAATGCAGGATCGCGCGTCCGACGTTCGCACCGTGATTGATCCCGGACAGCACGAGCTCGGGCACCGGCTCCAGCCAACCGCGCAGGGCGGCCCGCACGATGTAAGCCGGCTGCGCCTCCACAGCATACGCCGTGACGTCAGGAAGATCAGGGAGCTGCCGGCGGCCGATCAGCGGCCGGCCCTCACGGGTCGTGGCGATGATCCCGGCGCTGGCTCCGCTGGACTGCCGCGCCGGCGCGGCCACCACGACGTCCAAACCGGCCCGCACAGCTGCGGCCACCAACGCAATCAAACCGGGTGAGTCGATGCCGTCGTCGTTGGTCACCAGGGCAGTCACTGTTCGATCCCCTTCGCCAGCGCCGAGCAGGCCGTCACGACATGGTGGCCTTCACGGCCTGCACGACGACATCGGTCAGCTGACCGGATTCGCGGTAGATCCGGCGTTGCGCGGCGGCGCCGGTGCCGCGGTCGAACACGGCGGCGAGCAGGTCTTCGACGATCTCGAGTTCGCCCTGCTCGGCCAGCACCGGTGCAACGTGGTCGAGCAGCGCGCGGATCACTTGGGGGGCCGGCGCCGGCTTACCTGTCGCCGTCAGGAGATCACCGTCGAGTCCGGACCGTCCGGCCCGCCAGCCCGCGAGCCGGAGTACTTCGGTGCGGACCGGCACGGGAGCAACGCCGGCTCGCCACGACCGGACCGCAGTTTCGACCAGCGCCCTGGTCAGCGCCGCGAGTAGCACCGCATCGTCGGCGAGCATGCAGACGTCGGCGACGCGTACCTCTACCGTCGGTTGCTCACGGGACAGCCGGGCATCGAAATACACCATGCCCAGATCGAGCACCGTCTTCGACTCGATCATGGCCCGCGTTGTGGCGTGGTAGACCTCCGGGGTACCGAACAGCTCGGTCGGCCCGGCCGACGGCCAGCGGCCCCAGACCTGTGACCGGAAGCTGGCGTATCCGCTGTCTTGACCTTGCCAGAACGGCGAGTTGGAGCTGAGCGCGCGCAGGCAGGGCAGCCATCCGCGGATGCGGTCTAGCACCGCCACCCCCTCCACGTCCGACTCGATCTGGACGTGCACGTGGCAGCCACAGGTGAGCTGCTCCTCGGCGATGAGGCCGAACTCGTCAACCATCCGCTGGTAGCGGGCCGAGGACGTGGTCGACGGGTGCACCGGCAGCGGCGAAGTAGCTAGTGCAGCGACCGAGACGTTGCGGCTTTCTGCGGCGTCTGCTGCGGCGCGGCGCCACCGGCGTACTTCGGAGGCGAGCTCCTCCAAGGATGTGCAGGGACTGCTGTTGGTCTCGATCTGCTGGCGGGTCAGCTCCGAGGTAAGCGCTGTGCAGTCGTCCTCCGTGACACGGCTTAGGATGGCGGCGGACCGCGCTAGCGCCTTGCCACTGTCTGGGTCGACCAGCAGCAGTTCCTCTTCCACTCCCACACTGCGCGCACCCATTTGATTGCCGGCTCAGGGACGGACGCCAACGCCGGTACGCACTTCGTGCGCGCGGCCACCGGGCACCTTGGGCTCCAACGGTGGAGTGGACATACCGGCACCGTCGCGCAGGCCGCCCAGGAATTCCTCCAGGGCTTCTCGTGAGCTGTACCGGGGTGTCCAACCCAGCTCGGTCCGGGCCCGGCTGGTGTCCATGATCGGCAATCGCATGAACGCGTCGAACAGGTAAGGCGAGGCGGGCACCAGATGCAGTTGCCAGGCCAGCCACACCGCGGCACGGACCGGCCAACGGGGCAGCGACACGATCCGCGCCCCGAAGATGTCGGCCAGCAGCGCGGCGTCCACCACCGGTTCCGCGGCGACGTTGAACGCGCCGCGCACCTCGCTCAGCGCAGCCAGCCGGTAGGCCTCGGCGATGTCGGCGGTGTGTACGGCTTGGAAGCGCAGACCGGGCAGATCGGGCAGGATCGGCACGAGACCAGGACGCACCAGTTGGTTCGGCAATAGCGGTCCGATGAACAGGCGGCGTTGCCCGCTGGCCGACTCGCGCTTGAAGATAAAACCGGGGCGAAGCCGCACCACGCGAATGTCGGGATGGTCGAGCTCGAAGGCATCCAAGCTCCGCTCGACGTATGCCTTCTCGCGGGTGTAGCTGGCGGTGGGCCAGCCATTGGTCGGCCAGTCCTCGGCCACCGCGGCATCCTTAGGTCCTGGCGAGTAGGCACCGACCGACGACGCGTACACCAGCGCCCGCACGCCGGCCTTGGCGGCGGCCTCGAACACCCGTAGGGAGCCTCCAACGTTGGTGCGCCAGGTGATCAACGGGTTGTGCGTGGGCTGGATGAGCCAGGCCAGGTGGATCACCACGTCGGCATCACGGAACAGGCCGACCAGGTCGTCGCGTGCGACGTCGGCTCGGGCCCATTCGGTCCGGGGCGCCGACCACTGCGGCAGCCGCCGAGCCACCCCTAGAATCGAGGCCACCCTCGGGTCGGCGGCCAGCGCGGCGACCACGCTGGTGCCGACGTTGCCGGTCGCCCCCGTCACCACAACCCTCGCTGCGCCTTGCTTCTCACTGGAGGTCATGATCAGTCCTTCCCGGTACGTCGAGGGAAAACGTCTGCAGCGTGCGGCACCAGTTGCACCGTCTCGCCGCGCTGCACGGTCCGCACCCCGTCGGCCACCCCTCGCGACTGAACCTCAGCGAGGAAGTCCTCCAGAGGAGATCGGAACACCGGGTAGTCGTCGTAGTGCACCGGTACGGTCACCCGCGGGCGAACCTGCTGCATCAGGTCGGTGCCCTGCCGCCCATCCATGGTCACCAGCACGCCCAGTACCCGCGTCCCACCGAGATGGATCACCATTGCGTCCAGACCGGGGAAGCGCTCGCCGACCTGGCGCAGCATCGGCCGGTTGAGAGTGTCTCCGGTGATGTACACCTGCACGTCTGGCTCACTCGGGCGGCGCAAGTGGACCACGCTGCCCATGACAGGGGGCAGCAGCCGGTGCACTCCGGCGGGACCATGTTGACCAGGCACCGCGGTGATAGTCAGCCGCTGGTCACCGCGCGCGAGATACCGACTGTGCCAGGTCTGCAGAGCGTCGGCGTTGCGGAAACCCCAGCGGTGCAACCGCCGTGCGGCGTGCGCGGTGGTGATGATCGGGAGTTCCCGGTCCAGCCGGGCGCGGGCGATCCGGTCGAAGTGGTCGCCATGCAGGTGCGACAGCAGCAGTGCATCCAGCGGGGGAAGCTCGTCGGGCTGCATCGCCGGCTCGGTACGCCGCTGGGAGAACAACCCGTAGCCCAGATGCACGCGCTGCCCACGGTGCAGGAAGTTGGGGTCGGTCAGCAGCGTGAACTGCCCCAACCGCAAGATCGTCGTCGCGGTGCCGATGAAAGTGAGGTTTGGCTGGGCCGACGGCGTCTGGGGCAGTGACATGCCGTAGAGCTACCCGCCCCGCCAGAACGAAAAACCGGGGAGGGGCCGCATCACGCGGTTTTGAGCTCGGCTTGCGACGCTGCTTCGCGCTGGTCGGTGGCGATTGTGGCCGCGACTCGATGGCTGGACAGGCTGAGTCGAACGGCGGCATAGCAGATCACCAGGCTGAACGCCGCGACGACGCCCAGATCGACCCATTCGGGGATGAGCCGCCTT
>DASQVU010000069.1:0-2460 GCA_035640615.1 Pseudonocardiaceae bacterium | reverse complement strand
TGACGTGCTGGTCACCAGCCGCGCAGCAACCTGGCCAGATCGGCAACTGATGCTACCCGTCCAACCACTGGCCTCGCGTGATGCCGTCCGATTGGTCACCGCGCTGTCCGGCGACGCCGACGCCCACAGTGCCGCCATCCTGGGTGACGAGCTGGGCGACCTGCCCTTGGCGTTGGCCCAAGCCGCCTGCTATGTGGCACACAGCGCCCTGGATCTGACCGGCTACCTGGCTCTGTACCGCGGCCGCCGCGCCGAACTCCACCAGCAGGGCCACGCGCCGGACTACCCCGCCACCGTCGCGACCACTTGGCAACTCGCCTTCGACCAGCTTTCCGCCCCGGCGCAGGCCCTGCTCAACGTACTGGCCTGGTACGCCCCGGACACCATCCCGCTCGACCGCCTGCTGACCTGCGATCCCGACCGTCTCACGCTCAGTGAACCCGTCAACGGGCTGCTGCGGCCCCTGCTGACCGATGCCCTGCACCGGCATCGGGCCATCAGCGAGCTGATCTCGTACAGCCTGCTGACGCGCGTTGGCCCCGGCGGATCGGTGACCGTTCACCGGCTCGTGCAGGCCGTCACTGCCGACCGGCTCATCGCGGATCGCCGGCACAAGATGTGGATCGCCACCGCAGCAACCCTGCTCAACGCCGCATGCCCGCCCTGGGCCGGCAGCCGGGACCCCATCACCTCGTTACCGGACATGCGGACCATGCAAACGCTGCACACCCATGTCCGGACCCTGATCGAGCACCTTGACGCCGATCAACCGATCAGCCTCAGCCTGCGCCACACCCTCATCGAGTGGGCCGGACTGACCGGTGACAGCGCGCGGGCCCGGAGCCTGGGCGCCGCGCTGGTGCGCGATTCCGAGCGGATACTCGGCGCCGACGACCCCAACACCGTGATCGCTCGTAGCAGCCTGGCCCGCTGGACCGGCAAGGCTGGAGACGTCGTGCAGGCACGCGACCAGGCCGAAGTAGTCGTCCAGAACATGGTGCGAGTGCTCGGTCCCGACGACCGGCACACCTTGCTGGCTCAGATCAATCTGGCCCGGTGGACCGGAGAGGCCGGAGACGCGGAAACAGCCCGGGATCTGGCCGCAGCCGTCGTCGACGACGCCCAACGAGTACTCGGCGCCGATGACCGGAACACGCTGGTCGCCCGGGCAACTCTGGCCCACTGGATGGGAGAGGCGGGCGACCCAGTCGGTGCCTGGAAGTTGGCCACCGCCGTAGTCGAGGACGCCCAGCGGACGCTCGGCGTCGACGACCGGTACACCCTCGTCACCCGCTCTGATCTGATCCGATGGACCGGGGAGGCAGGCGACGTGGCAGGCGCCCAGGAGCTGGCCACCACGCTGGTGGCCGATCACGAACGGGTGCTGGGACCCGACCACCGGTACACCGTGCTGGCCCGAGCCAGCCTAGCTCGCTGGACAGGGCTAGCCGGAGACGTCACGCAGGCCCACGAACTGGCCACCGCGGTACTCGCCGATATTGCGCGGCTATACGGCGCTGAGCACCGCTACACCTTGCGCATGCGCAGCCTACTGGCCCCCTGGGCACAGCCTCACGACAGCTAGCCCGGCTCGGACCTCAACCGACGCGCTAAGTCCGCTCCAACACAGCGCCAATCCGCGGCCAAGCTTGGTGTCCGACTGTGGGCGTACCCGAAGCACCATCCAGGGAGCCCCCCATGAGCGCTGCTGCCACCGCCACCATCTGCTATCCCCCCGCCGCCTCCGACAGCGTGGCTTGCTTATTGCACAGGATCCGCAACGGGGACGCCGCAGCCTGGGACGAAATCGTCCGCCGGTACGGCAAGCTTGTCACCGCGACGGTTCGGTCGTTCCGCCTGCAGGAAGCTGACGCGCTGGACGCAGTGCAGATGACCTGGCTGCGGCTGGCCGAGAACACCCACCGGATACAGTTTCCCGAGCGACTCGGCGGCTGGCTTGCGACCACTGCCCGCCGCGAGTGCCTGCACATCCTGCGCCAGGTGAAACCGATGCCAGGCCTGGTCGACGTGACGCCGGATACCGTGGCTGATCCCTCGGTAGGTCCCGAACAGCACGTCATTGACGCGGACACCGCGGAGACGTTACGCAAGCTCGTCGCCGGGTTACCACCTCGCCGACGGACCTTGGTTCGCATGCTATTCACCGACCATCCGCGGTCCTACGCCGAAGTCGCCGAGACTGCGGGCATTCCGCCCGGCGGCATCGGGCCCACCCGGGCGCGAGCCTTACGGCAGCTGCGAGACCGGCTCTGTGAACAGGACCTGGGGTTGGATATCGCATAAGCAATACCTAAATTGGATCGGACAAGGCGGTCAGCGCGGTCTTCCCGGGATACAGCAGGAACGCCGTTCCCTTGGTGTACACGAAGTCCGGCAGGCTCTTGACCGCCGTGGTGTCGACCGCGCCGGGTAATATGAACTCGGCGCTGGTGCCGGGCA
>DASQVU010000068.1:0-2682 GCA_035640615.1 Pseudonocardiaceae bacterium | reverse complement strand
CAGCCGACCGGTCCCGGCGCTAACCGAGGCATCCCCGCCCAAGGCCCAGAACCTTGATCTGGACCCATGCTGGCGCCCGTCAGGCGGTTAGAAGCCGCTTCGCCTGGGTACGTCTACCGGCTGCCGACTGAAGTGCTCACGACCCGGACTCGGCCTTGACCTATCCCGACGAGCACGCTACCCGCAGCAAGCAGCCGACATCGTGCTCAGCGCCGAACGCACATACGATCACCCTTGACTTGGTTTCTGTAATGGATGCGGGCGACGGGAAGCGAACTCCGCGTCGACAGCATGGGAACTACATGACCTACCCAGGACAGAGCGGTTGCGCCGCGGTTTTGGCTGAGCGTGATTGGCCGTGAAAGATCGACGCTGCGCGGTGCTGCTTTGCTGAACCTAAACCGTGGTTGACCAGTGTCCATGCCCCGTTGATGCCCATCCCAGCCAGCGCTTCGGCTGCCCGGGCTCGGTTGTGCGCAGTGCGGGTTTGGTCATCGCGGAAACGGGTAAAGAAGTGGGCCTGGGGATGGTCTGGCGACACAGCAGCGACGGCAGAGGTTCACCGCGACAGGAGGGGTGGCGTCTGGTGTGCACCTCGGCCAAGGGTGGGGGATTAGTCCACCATGGGCTGCTGTACCCGCCCTCAGTCGAGGTAGCCGACCTTGTCACTCCCCTGATCGTCGAGCGACTGGCTCGCCGTGAGCCAGTCCTCGCGGTGCTCCCCCCGGCGATCATCGCCCAACTCCACCATCGCGTGCCCACCACGGTGGGGTTGCACACCACCGACGTAGGCCGGCTTTACCGTCATCCCGGTCGGGTGCTGGGTCATTACCTGGGCTGGATCGCAGATACCAGCCCCGATGGGGCCGCCACGATCGTTGTCTCTGCCCAGCTGGACAGCGACAACCCTCATCGTGCAGCGTTGTGGATGCACGTCGATGCCCTCAGCACCCAGGCGTTGGCCGAGCGTGACCTCACGCTGATCTGCGCCTACCCCAACTACCCTGCTACCGCCGCCGCCATCCGTGACGCCCACCCCAGCCTGCTCAACGGCGCAGCCATCCCGAATCCAGATCACCTCCCGGCCGACCAATTCCTCGCCCACCACCCGCTGCCCCCAGCCACTCAGCTGGGCCCGCCCGACGACACCCACATCCTTGACCATCCCGCCCAGCTAACCGACCTGCGCAAAGCCATAGGTGCTCACGCGGCCCGCGCCGGGCTGCGCACCTCCCGGTGCGAAGACTTTGTGCTCGCGGTCAGCGAAGTCGCCAGCAACGCCATCGAACACGGCGTTTCACCCGCCGGCGTGTGCCTGTGGACCACCGCCACGTCAGTGATCTGCCAAGTCAGCGACAACGGTCACTTCACCCAGCCGCTCGCGGGACTCCTGCCTCCCCACGCGAACCAGAAACGCGCCCGAGGCCTGTGGATGGCCCATCAACTTTGCGACGAGCTCTACCGCTGGCCTCACCCCACCACCATCCGACTCCAGATGGACCGACCTCAGGCGACAACACGCTAAAGGGCACAACCCGGTGGTCACCGCACCGGCAACACCAAAATTCGCATTAGAACATTTTTACAAGGGAACTGACGGACGCGGCCGATCCCCAGGAACCTGTGGTGGTGGGGCATCGTTTATATCGTGGGTGCGTGGCTCGTCCGCACGTCACCCAAGTCGGGAGCGGGCGCACGGGTGGTGACGGTGGTGAGCAGAGCTGCCGTGGTGGCTGAGCCATAGTCGGGGTCACGGAGTTTAGCCCTGACCGAGCTGGGTAACTGTTCGCAACCCTGTGGTCACTGGTCGTTGGTCTCTGGGGGCAGCGTCGGGCCGTCGGGGGAAGACTCGGCGTGCCCCTCGGGAGCGCCACCGAAGCAGGCAGAGGAGCTGGCAATGGCTTTATTACCGAGCGCTCTGGGTAAGGCAGAACCGTTGGGCTCCGACCTCCTGGAGCTGCAGGTGGTCGAGCACGGTGTCGATGTCCGGGTGGTCACTGTAGGCGGCGAGATTGATGCGTTGACCGCGCCGGAACTAGACGCCGTGGTGACCGCACAGCTGGCCGCTGCTCCAGTAGTGGTGGTGGACCTTGATAGGGTGCAATTCCTGGGATCCGTTGGGCTGTCCGTGCTGGTCAAGGCCAACGAACGCGCTGTGCGAGAAGGCCGCCACCTGCGATTGGTGTGCCAGTCCCGCGTAGTCAATCGGGCTCTGGACGCAACCGGACTGCGGGACCAATTCAGTTTTGCCGACACCGTGTCGCAGGCTGTGCACAACTCACCCTGACACCGCTCAAGACGGTCGCAGTTGGGTGATGAGATAAGTCGCGACGGTCAGCGCACATCTCCCATTCAGCTCTCTCAGCGGATTGGTTGCGTGACACCCTGACCTGACGAGCTGATCAACTCGCGGTCTTTCAGGCGGCGCCGCGTAGCGCTGATGTGCAGACCGCTGCCAGGGTGGGCCGGCTGCTCAGGCGCAGGAGCTCCCGGCAGGTCGTCCAGAAGGCTCGGGAGGTGCATGCCTAGGCGATTGTGGAGGCACCGTAGCTGACGGGAGCGGCGGTGCAGGATGCTCAGCGGTGGTCCAGGTCAGGCCGGGTGCCGCAGTGGCGCGGCTCTGGGTGTGTTGGGTTGCTGATTGTCTCTCGCCGCTAATGCTGGCGGGAGAATGTTAAGAGG
>DASQVU010000067.1:0-8835 GCA_035640615.1 Pseudonocardiaceae bacterium | reverse complement strand
GGGTCCCCACGTTCTGCATCCCTCAACGCGTCGCCTATACCATCGAGGCATGCCCTCGTCGTCGCACAAGTCAGCTCGCGACAAGGGCACCCGGAAAGCATCCAGCCAGGGGGACGGTAAGCGCCGTGCCCCCCGCATGCGCACCGTGGCCGAGACATCGGCAGGCGGGCTGGTAGTGGACACCGAAACGGGCCGAGCCGCCGTGATCGGCCGGTTGGACCGGCGCGGTCGGTTACTGTGGTCGCTGCCCAAGGGTCACGTCGAGCACGGCGAGACGGTGGAGCAGGCTGCGGTGCGTGAGGTGGCCGAGGAGACCGGGATCGACAGCGCCGTGGTGGCCGCACTGGGCAGCATCGACTACTGGTTCGTCGCCGAGGATCGCCGCATCCACAAGACGGTGCACCACTTCCTGCTGCGCGCGGTCGGCGGCAAGCTCTCCGATGCCGATTACGAGGTGGCGGAGGTGGCCTGGGTTCCGCTCGCTGACCTGCCGGCGCGGTTGGCCTACGCCGACGAACGCCGGCTCGTGCAGCGCGCCACTACGCTGCTCGCGGACTCTGCATGAATATCTTGTGCAGGTGGCCACGAGCGTGATCCACCCGCTGTCCCGCCGGGGCGCAGCCGTCCTGGTGGCGGTCCTGGGATTGCTGGTCGGTGGCTTCTTTCCGGGCGTCGGTTCCGGTGTTGCGGCGGCGCAGACCGGGCAACCAGCGCAGCTGCCCGCACCGCTGGCCCGGCTGGAGCTCTCCGATCTGTCACCTCGGGTGGTCACCGGTACCAGCGCGCCGGTGCTGCGGGTGACCGGCCGGGTGGTCAACGTGGGCGAGCACCCGCTCAGCCAGCTGGGCGTCCGGTTGCAGCGGGGCGAGGCCGTGACGTCGGACGAAGCGCTCACCCAAGCCCTGCACGGCGACGCCGAGGCCCCGCTGGTCACTCGGGTCCAGCCGGTGCCGGACGACCTCGCGCCCGGCCGCAGCATCCCGTTCCAGCTGGACGTGCCGCTGCTCGGTGGCACGGATTCATTGCAACTCAGCAAACCTGGTGTGTACCCGCTGCTGCTCAACCTGACCGGCAAGCCGGACCTCGGCGGGGTGACGCGGCTGGCGTCGGTCCCCCTGCTGTTGCCGGTGATCGGGCTTCCCTCCGCGACCGCGGGTGCCCTGCCGGATCGGGTGTGGCCAAGGCCGGTGCAGCCGGCGCCGCTGACCGTGATGTGGCCGCTGGCTACGGCACCCCAGCGGTTACCGACCGGACCCGGGGAGCGGATGCTGATCCGCAGTGACCGCGCCGGGACGGACCCGGTGGCTGCGGAGATCGCCCCCGGCGGGCGGCTGGACGGCTTGCTCGGCGCACTCGAACAGGCGGTGCCGCCCGGATCCCCGCTCGCCGCGTCAGTGTGCGTCGCGGTGGACCCGGAGCTGCTGGAAACCCTCGACGGGATGAGCCGGGGTTACCAGGTCTCCGAGCCCCGCGGCATCACCGACGGCACTGGCGCGCGCGACGCCCGCAGCTGGCTTGATCGGCTCCGTGTCGCGGTGCAGGGGCGCTGCGTGCTGCCGCTGCCGTATGCCGACGCCGATCTGGTAGCGCTGTCCCGTGCCGGGCTCACGGATCTGGAGGCCCAGGCCAGCAGCACCGGTGCGCACCTGGTCAGCGAGCTGCTCGGGGTACAGCCCCTCACTGGGGTGGTCTGGCCGGCGGGGGAGATGCTCGACGAGCGCACGCTGGCCGACCTCACCGCGCTGCAGACGTACGCTGTGCTGCTGGATCCCCAGAATCTCGCCCCACCCCGGTCGCCCGCGGTTGACCTCGTCAGCCTGGTAGGTGGCTCTTCTACCACCCCCAACCAGGGCAACAACACCGTCGGGCTGATCGCCGACCCCGTGCTGAGCAGCGCGTTGGCCGGCCCGGTAACCAGCACCGCGCCGGTCGCCACCGCCTCGCTGTCGACCCAGAACGCGATCGGCGCGCTGGTGTACCGGGCCGCCAGCGGCCGGGGGATCCTGCTGGTCCCCCCGCGGCGCTGGCAGGTCCGCGGTACCGACGCCACAGCCTTGATGAACACCGCCCGGCTGCTGCTGGACACCGGCTTCGTCACCCCTCGCGAGCTGCCGGGGCTGGCCGCCAAGCGGCCCGCTGACGGCACCGCCTCGACCGTGACCTACCCGCCGCAGGCCCGCAGCGCGGAGATCCCCTGGCAGGTCACCGCGGAGATCCAGCGCGACCGGGACGTTTTGCGCGACCTGCAGGTGGCCACCGTGCTGGATCCAGCCGCGAACCTGCGGCCGGCCAGCCTGCTCGACCCGCTACGGCTCGGGCTACTGCGGGCGGTGTCCACGGCATGGCGGGATGCGCCCACCCGGGCCGCCCAGCTGACCGCGGCGCAGAGCAGCCAGCTGGACGAGCTGCGCCGGTCGGTGCGCATCGTGCAGCCCCCAGGCCCCTACAGCCTGGCCGCGTCGGATTCGCCACTGCTGATCACGGTGAGCAACGAGTTGCCGGTCGGCGTGCAGGTCGCGTTGAACCTGTCGGAGACCGCCGGGCTGCGCGCCGGTGCCGTCGGGCTGCAGCTGGTGCCCGCTCGCAGCACCCGGCAGCTGGTCATCCCCGCCAAGGTCAGCCGAGCCGGCCAGTTCAGCATCGATGCCCGGCTATCCACCCCAGGTGGCACGCCGCTGGGCGAACCGAGCACCCTCCAGCTGCGCTCCACAGCATTCGGTCGGGTTACAGTCGCGCTCACTGCGGGCGCCGGAGCCTTGCTGGTGCTGCTGGTGGCTCGCCGGATTGTGCCCCGCGTACGCAAGCGACTACGCCGAACACGGGAAGACCGGGTGACGTTTGGACACCGCCAACTGCACTGACCGCCGCGCCAGTACCAGCTCCCGGCCGCGGTACTCGCTGGTTGCGGCGACTCGCACGATGGCGGTGGCCACGCTGATCAGCCGGATCACTGGATTCCTGCGCCAGCTGGCGCTGGCCGCGGTGCTCGGGCTCGGGGTGGTTAACGACTCCTACACGGTGGCCAACACGCTGCCGGCGATGCTCTACGAGATCCTCCTCGGTGGGGTCCTGACCAGCGTGATCGTGCCGTTGCTGGTGCGGGCCGCCAAGGAGGATCCGGATCAGGGCGATGCCTACGTGCAGCGGCTGGTCACCGTCGCGTTCGTGACGCTGAGCGCGGCCAGCGTGCTCGCCGTCATCGCGGCACCGTTCCTGGCCGTGCTGTTCCTAGGTACCGGTGAGGACGCCAACCCGCAGCTGACCACCGTGTTCGGCTACCTGCTGCTGCCGCTGATCTTGTTCTACGGGCTGTCCGGGCTGTTCGGGGCGATCCTCAATGCCCGCAGCGTGTTCGGGCCACCGGCTTGGGCCCCGGTGCTTAACAACATCATCGTGCTGGTGTCACTGGGCCTTTACGCCCTGGTGCCCGGGGAGATCAGCGTCAACCCAGCCCGGCTCAGCGACCCCAAGCTGCTGGTGCTCGGCCTCGGTACGACGGCGGGCATCATCGCGCAGGCGCTGGTGCAGCTGCCCGGCCTGCGCCGGGCCGGCTTCGCCTTCGGATGGCGATGGGGATGGGATTCCCGGCTCACCCAAGCCAGCGGGATGGCCGCCTGGTTCGTCGTCTACGTGCTGGTGGGCCAGCTCGGCTTCGTGGTCACCACCCGGTCTGCCGCGCAGGGTGACCCCGGTGGGGTGGTGATCTACAGCCTGGTCTGGCTGCTGCTGCAACTGCCCTACGGCGTGCTCGGCTACTCACTGCTCACCGCGATCATGCCGCGGATGAGCGCAGCGGCGGCTGACGCCGACTGGCGCGGCGTGGTCGAGCACCTGTCGGTAGCCAGCCGCTATCTCATCGTGCTGCTAGCACCTATCACCGTGGTGTTCACCCTGGCCGGGGAGCCGATCGGGGTCGCCCTGTTCTCGCTGGGCAAGGCCGGCAGCAACGCCGAACGGCTCGGTGCCGCGCTGGCGGTGTCCGCGTTCGGGCTGCTGCCGTACGCGGTGACCATGCTGCAGTTGCGGGTGTTCTACTCGATGGCTGACGCTCGCACCCCCACGATGATCAACGCGATCATGGTGGCGGTGAAGCTGCCTCTGCTGCTGGCCTGCCCGGTGTTCCTCGACGACTCCGACGTCGTGCTCGGTCTCACCGCGGCCAACTCGTTATCGCTCGTCGTGGGCGCGATGGTGGGGCAGACCTGGCTGCGCCGGCGGCTGGGCCGGGTGGAGACCAAACGCAGCCTGATTACGTTGCGGAACTGCCTGATCGGTGCGGTACCGGCCGTCGGGGCGGTGCTGGCCCTGCGCGCCGCGACCGATTGGGACGGGGTGAGCGGTGCCTGGCTGGACCTGGTCTCCACCACCTTGATCGTCGGAGTGGTGATGGGACTGGCGCTGCTCGTCCTGCGCGCGCCCGAACTCACCGAGGCGCTTCGAACACCGGTCATCGAGCGCCTGATAAGCCGTTCGACCAGCCCCTCGACTAGCCCAGGTGAGCCGTAAGGTTGACAATTTCGGGCGAGGGACCCCAAACGGTGACACTTGAGACGGTGACCTCACGGTGAGCGAGTCAGGGTGATGTCAGGAGCTATGGGGACGGCTCGGTTCCCTGCGCCGTGGCCCACCCCTGGGTACGTCCTGGGCGGGGGTCGGTACCGCCTGATCGCCGAGGTCGGCCGTGATCACCGCTGCGCCGTACGGCTGTGGCGAGGCCGGGATCTCATGCTGGAACGTGACGTCGCCATGACGCTGTTCACCGCCGCCCCGACCGACCCGGTGGCACTCGCCCAGATCGGTTCGGCCGCCGCCCGTGCGTTGCGTGCTGCCCGCCTGGAGACGCCGGGTGCGGCGCGCGTGCTGGATGTGCTGGAGCCCGAACGTGTCGACGGCGGCCCCGGTGCCGGCGTCACCCATGTGGCGAATGTCGCCGCCGTCATCGCCGAGTGGACGCCGGGTTCGACGCTGGTGGCATTGCTCGACCGGGGCCCGCTACCGCCGGCTGCAGCGGCCCGGATGCTGGTCGCATTAGCCGGCGCGGTTGACGCGGCACATAACGCAGGGCTGGTGCTGGGCTGTGATCATCCCAACCGGATCCGGGTGGGTTCGGACCGGCAGGCCCGGCTGGCGTTTCCCGGGCCACCCCCCACCGCCAGCGCCCGGGACGACATCCGCGGCCTAGGCGCGATGCTGTACCTGCTGCTCACCGGCTGCTGGCCGCTCTCCGATGGGCCACCGGACCTGCCGCCCGCCCCGCTGGGGACCGGTGGCGGCCCGATCAATCCCGCGACGGTGCGACCCGAGATACCGGTGGAGCTGTCCACCCTGGCGCTGCGCAGCATCGCCGATCCCGGTACCGGCGGTGGCGTGCACACCGGCGCCGCGGTGCGCCAGGTGCTCGAGTTCCACGCCGCCAGCGATGACGACCCGCTCGCCCGGCCGATCGACCCGCGGCGGGCCCAGCAGCTGCGGCGGATCAAGTTCGGGGTGTCGATGACGGTGCTCGGCGCCGCCACCTTGATGATCATCGGTTATGTCGGGATGGAGGTCGTCTCGGTGTTCACCGACACCGGGACATCCCCGGTGGTGATCGCCGGTAACGCCCCCGCCAGCAAGGCACCCCCGCCGCCGGCGGTGCTGACGCCGGTGCAAGTCAAGTCGTTGGCGGTGTATGACCCCTCCGGGTTGGGCGCCCCAGACCATCAGCGCGACGTCGGCAAGCTGCTGGACGGCAATCCCAATACGGGCTGGTCCACCGACTCCTACTTCCAGCAGTTCCCCATCTACAAGCGCGGGCTCGGCGTGATGCTGAGCTTCGAGAAGCCCATCTCGGCCGCCTCGGTGACTGTGGTGTCGCCCAGCGCGGGGACCGTGCTGGAGGTCCGCACCGCGACGTCTCCGAATCCCCGGCTGGAACAGACCACTCTGGTCGGTACCGCAACGCTGAAATCGGGCAGCAACCAGATCCCGCTGAGCGTCGGGCCACCAGCGCGATACCTGCTGCTGTGGATCACCGGACTGAGTGGCGCGGAAGGTCACCACCAGTCCAAGCTCAGCGACCTGCAGATCCAGCAGCGGGTCACCTGAGTTGGGCCGCTGAACCGGCCAGTGCGGCAAGCGGCGGGCCGTCGACGCGGAACCCCGTCCACCCGTCCATCGGTACTGCACCGAGGCGGCGGTAGAAGCCGATCGCCGGCTCGTTCCAGTCCAGCACCGACCACTGCAACCGGGAGTAGCCGCAGCGCAGGCACTCCGCCGCGAGCGCGGCCAGCAGTTGCCGGCCCAGGCCCCCGCCCCGATGCGCCGGCCGCACGAACAGGTCCTCCAGGTAGATGCCGTGCACCCCGTCCCAGGTGGAGAAGCTGAGGAACCACAGGGCAACGCCGGCAATCCCGCCGTCCACCTCGGCAACGTGCCCGAAGAGCGCGGGCTGCGGGCAGAACAGGGCGGCACGCAGTTGCCCGGAGGTCAACCGGCAGTGCTCGCTGGCGCGCTCGTAGGCCGCGAGCTCGTGCACCAGCGCCACCACCGCGTCGACGTCACCCGCCCGTACCCTTCGCACCGCCACACCAGCAGGCTGCCACGGACGTCGAAGCGGTACTTGGGCAGCGCCCGACTGGAGGGGGGAACATCGGTCCGTAGGATCGTGTTGTGGCCAACGTGAGTGAGCAGGTCCGGGACGTCATCATCATCGGCTCAGGTCCGGCCGGGTACACCGCTGCTGTCTATACCGCGCGCGCCCAGCTGGAGCCGCTCGTATTCGAGGGTAGCCAGTACGGCGGTGCCCTGATGACCACCACCGACGTGGAGAACTACCCGGGTTTCCGCGACGGGATCATGGGTCCGGACCTGATGGAGCAGTTCCGCGCCCAGGCTGAGCGCTTCGGCGCGCAGCTGCAAGCCAAAGACGTCACGGCCGTCGAGCTGGCCGGTGACGTCAAGCGGGTCATGGTCGACGACACCACCTACCTGGCCCGGTCGGTGATCCTCGCGATGGGCGCCCAGCCGCGCTACCTCAACGTGCCCGGCGAGCAGGAGCTCCTTGGTCGCGGCGTCAGCTCCTGCGCCACCTGCGACGGCTTCTTCTTCCGGGACCAGGACATCGCCGTCATCGGCGGCGGTGACTCGGCGATGGAAGAGGCCACCTTCCTGACCAAGTTCGCGCGATCGGTGACCGTGGTGCACCGACGTCATGAATTCCGCGCATCGAAGATCATGCTTGAGCGAGCCCGGAACAACGAGAAGATCCGCTGGCGGACCGGCGTCACCGTCAAGCAGGTGCATGGCGACGGCGGAGTAAGCCACCTGGAACTCTCTGATGGCTCCACGTTGGACGTCTCCGGCATGTTCGTGGCGATCGGGCACGACCCGCGCAGCGACCTAATCCGCGGCCAGATCGACACCGACGCAGACGGGTACGTGCTGGTGAAGGCGCCGACTACGGTAACCAGCGTGGCGGGGGTGTTCGCCGCCGGCGACCTGGTCGACCGGACCTACCGGCAGGCGGTTACCGCTGCTGGGACCGGGTGTTCCGCCGCGATCGACGCAGAGCGATGGCTTGCTGAGCACGCCGTCGACGCCCACGCCCAGGTTGCCGCTGAGTTCGTCGGCGGCGGGTACGGCACATTTGAAAGAGATTCCGCACACAGGAGATGACATGGCAGATAAGTCGACCGTGACCGTGACCGACCAGTCGTTCGCCGAGGACGTGCTCGGCAGCGATAAGCCGGTGCTGGTGGACTTCTGGGCGACCTGGTGCGGCCCCTGCAGGATGGTGGCTCCGGTGCTCGAGGAGATCGCCGCCGAGTACAGCGAGATCACCGTCGCCAAGATGGACATCGACGCGAATCCCAGCACGCCACGCAACTACCGGATCATGTCGGTACCTACCATGATCGTTTTCTCGGGTGGCAAGCCGGTCAAGCAGATCGTGGGCGCCAAGCCCAAGGCGGCCCTGCTCCAAGATTTGGCCGAATACTTGAGCTGACCTGCGGTCAGACCGTCAGGAACCGCCCGCTGCACCGGCTGCAGGCAACCGATTACCCTGGGGACGCGTCTTCGACGGGGGCGGGTTAGCTCGCCTACCGTGCCGTTCTTGCGAATTCGGTCGATCAGAAGTGAGGGTGAATGCAGCTGCTGCGCCGCGGCGACACCGGACCAGCGGTGGCGCAGCTCCGGTCGATGCTGACCTCGCAGGGTTTGCTCCCATCACCGCCGGATCCTGAGACGGCTACTGATGGCTTCGACCTCACTGTCGAACTCGCGGTCCGGGCCTTCCAGCAGCGCCGCGGCCTGATCACCGACGGGATCGTGGGGTTGGCTACCTACCAGGCGTTGTGTGAGGCCCGCCTGGACCTCGGCTGCCGGACCCTCAGCTACCTGCTGACCAGCCCGATGCGCGGCGACGACGTATGCACCCTCCAGGAACGGCTGCTGGAGCTGGGCTACGACGCCTACCGCGCGGACGGCATCTTCGGCCTGCAGACCGAAACTGCCCTGCGCAGCTTCCAGCGGGATTACGGCCTGCGGGTGGACGGGATCTGCGGGCCAGCCACCGTGCGGGCCTTGCGCCAGCTGCAACCCAAGGTCCGCGGGGGCCGGCCGGTCCTGCTCCGCGAGCAGGAACTGCTGCGCCGGGCAGGTCCTGCGCTACGCGGCAAGCGCATCGTGATCGATCCATGTCTGGGCGGCGCCGAACGGGGCATCGTGGTGGACGGTGCGGCCGAGGCTGACCTGATGTGGGACCTGGCCCAGCGGCTGATGGGGCGGATGGGCGCCACCGGGATGCAGACGATCCTGTCGCGCTGCCGCGAGGCCTGCCCTACCGAAGCCGAG
>DASQVU010000066.1:0-14028 GCA_035640615.1 Pseudonocardiaceae bacterium | reverse complement strand
CCGATCTATATTGGCATGAGACAACATCGCATCGTACCAATTGCGTGGTCCGATGCCTGATCACAAATCTGTAATCAGTCAGGACTCTACGCCGGACGAATCACGCCGACAAGGGTGAGCGCCATTCGGGCAAGCTTATGCCTTTCATAGGCCACCAGCTACCGTTCGTACCCGATACGCCACCGTTACGAGGATCGTGATCGACACCGGCTGACCGGTCACGACCGCCTCTGGCGACATCTGAGCGCCCGACGGACGATCAGGCGAGGTCGTACCGGTCGAGGTTCATGACCTTGTCCCACGCGGCCACGAAGTCGTGCACGAACTTAGCCCGCGCGTCGTCGCTCGCATAAACCTCCGCGACGGCCCGCAGCTCAGAGTTCGAGCCGAAGACGAGGTCGACGCGACTGCCGGTCCACTTGACTTCGCCGGTGGCGCGGTCGCGGCCCTCGAAGGTCTCCGGGGTTGCGCCGGCTCCGGACGTCGCCTGCCACTGTGTGCCCATGTCGAGCAGGTTCACGAAGAAGTCGTTGGTCAGCGATCCGGGCGCCGAGGTGAAGACGCCCAGCGGGGACTGCTGGTGGTTCGCGCCCAGCACACGCAGTCCACCCACGAGGACGGTCATCTCGGAGGTGCTCAGGTTCAGCAGGTTCGCCCGGTCGACCAGCAGGTGCTCCGACGGCAGCCGGTTGCCCTTCCCTCGGTAGTTCCGGAACCCATCCGCGGCCGGTTCGAGCGCGGCGAAGGACTCCGCATCGGTCTGCTCCTGCGACGCGTCCATGCGCCCCGGGGTAAACGGCACCTGGACGTCGTGGCCGGCGTTTGCGGCGGCCTGCTCGACCGCGGCGGCCCCGCCGAGCACGATGAGGTCAGCCAGGGAGATCTTTTTGGCCCCGGTCTGCGAGATGTTGAAGGACTGCTGGATCCCCTCCAGGGTGCGCAGCACCTGCGCCAGCAGGTCTGGGTCGTTGACCGCCCAGCCCCGCTGCGGCTCGAGGCGGATCCGTGCCCCGTTCGCCCCGCCGCGCCTGTCGCTGATGCGGAACGTCGAGGCCGACGCCCATGCCGTGGAGACGAGTTGGGAGACCGCCAGCCCGGAACCAAGGATCTGGCTCTTGAGCGCGGCGATGTCCTCCGCGCCGACGAGCTCGTGGTCCACGGCGGGGATGGGATCCTGCCAGATCAGCTGCTCCTCAGGGACCAGTGGCCCGAGGTAGCGCTGGATCGGCCCCATGTCGAGGTGCGTCAGCTTGAACCAGACCCGCGCGAACGCATCGGCGAGCTGGTCCGGGTTCTCCAGGAAGCGCCGCGAGATCGGCTCGTAGACCGGGTCGAACCGCAGCGCGAGGTCCGTCGTCAGAATCGTCGGGGCGTGTGTCTTCGACGGGTCGTGGGCATCCGGCACGGTCCCGGCCCCGCCGCCGTCTCTCGGAATCCACTGCCACAGACCGGCGGGGCTCAGCTCCAGGTCCCACTCGTAGCCGAACAAGGTCTCGAAAAAGCTGTTGTCCCATCTTGTCGGGGTGGGAGTCCACGTACCCTCGAGCCCGCTGGAGATGGCGTCCGTGCCCTTTCCGGTGCCGTAGCTGCTCTTCCAGCCCAGGCCCTGCTCTTCGAGGGGGGCGCCCTCGGGCTCGGGGCCGAGGTACTTGTCCGGGTCGGCCACGCCGTGGGTCTTGCCGAACGTGTGCCCACCCGCGATCAGCGCGACGGTCTCCTCGTCGTTCATCGCCATGCGCCGGAACGTCTCGCGGATGTCCCGGGCCGCGGTGAGCGGGTCCGGAACGGTGTTCGGACCCTCCGGGTTGACGTAGATCAGGCCCATCTGGGTGGCGGCCAGAGGGATTTCCAGTTCCCGGACGCCGGTGTGGCGCTCGTCGCCGAGCCAGGTGCGCTCGGGACCCCAGTAGACGTCCTCGTCGGGCTCCCAGACGTCCGCCCGGCCGCCGGCGAAGCCGAAAGTCCTGAAGCCCATCGTCTCCAGGGCACGGTTGCCAGCGAAGATCATCAGGTCGGCCCAGGAGATCCTGCGGCCGTACTTCTTCTTCACCGGCCAGAGCAGCCGGCGCGCCTTGTCGAGGTTGCGGTTGTCCGGCCAGCTGTTCAGCGGCGCGAAGCGCTGCATGCCGGCGCCCGCGCCGCCTCGGCCGTCGTCGACGCGGTACGTCCCGGCGCAGTGCCACACCATCCGGATCACGAGCGGCCCGTAGTGGCCGAAGTCGGCCGGCCACCACTCCTGGGAGGTCGTCAGCACCTCGTCGACGTCCCTCGCCAGGGCGTCGAGGTCGAGGGTCCGGAACTCCGCGGCGTAGTCGAAGTCCTCGCCCATGGGATCCGCCACGACGGAGTGCTTCCGGAGGATCTTCAGGTTGAGCTGGTTCGGCCACCAGTCGCGGTTGCTCGCGCCGCCGGTCGGGTGATCGCGGCGCCCACCCGAGACGGGGTGGCCGAGGCCGCCCGCGCTCCTATCGTTCACCTCGCCGGTAGCGGCGTTCGGGCTGTCAGACACGGGAATCCTTCGGGAACAGAGGTGTGCTGAGGAACTCAGATGTCCAGCGCCCGGCGCACGGCCGGCGCGTTCCGCCGGGAAACCGGCACCATCGTGTTCGTCCGGTCATCCATGATCAGAAAGAGCTCGCCCTTAAGCCCGCGCTCGATCTCCCGGATGCGGTTGACGTTGACCACATACCGGCGGTGCACCCGCAGGAAACTGGCATCCGCCAGCTCACTGTCGAGCTTGTCCAGGCCCTGAGCGGCGGCTCGCAACCGCCCCTGATCGGTGGATAGCCACACGTCGTTTCCTTCCGATTCAGCGAAGGAAACCTCCGGCAGCCGCAGCAGCACCATCCGGTTGTCGCGCATCGCGATCAGTCGGCGCGGTTGCACCCGAGTGTGCGCGGACCCCTCCGCCTGGGGTAACTGCGCCCCGTCGGAGGCACCGAACGAGACCAGGTTCCCGATCAGGTGTCCGGACAGGAAGACGGGTCGGATGCTGATCGATGTCGGCTCGTCGGCGAGGTGGGTGAAGATCTGCGTCGAGCCGACCCAGTCAGGATTGCGGGTTGCCTGCTTACTGGCATAGCGGGCGGCTCCGATCAATTCCGGCAGCCCAGGGTTCCATCGCACCGTGGGGTCGATCGCCGGGGTGGAGGCGGGGACGCCCATGAGCACGCTTGCCGTGTCGTCGGCGATCACCACCTTGCCGGCGGTGTCCAGCGCGGCGAGCGCCGCACTGGAGCGTGCCCTGGCCTGGGTGTATGCGGCGACCAACTCGGCGCCGCTGTTCCGGGCGCGCTTTTTTAGCGTGCGCTGGGTCTTGGTGACCGCGTTCGCCAGCCAGCTTCCCGCGGACGAGGGAAGCTGGCTGCGCCAGCAGGAGATGTTCAGGACCGCGATCGGCTCCCTGGTCACCACGTCACGAACCGCGACGCCCGCGCAGACCCAGTTGTGGAACGCCTGGCACCAGTGCTCCGCGCCTCTGATCAGTACCGGGCCGTGCGCCTCAAGCGCCGTGCCCATGCCGTTCGTGCCGGCCGCGCACTCGGACCAGCAGAACCAGGGCGCCAGAGTGGAGGCGGTGGCTCTGGCGAGCGTGGCCTGGTCGCCCCACTCGGCCAGGATCCGGCCAGTGGCATCGGTGACGGTGACGACGCCACCGAGGTTGCCCACTTCGTGCACCACGGAGGCGGCACGAAAACCCAGCTCAGCGAATACGACATCGTGTTCGGGCGTATGGTCAATCTCCCCGACAGCTAGCGGAGCTTCGGTGAGGTGTGGGTCGACTCGGTATTGCTCTCGGCAACGATGCCAGGAGATCGCCACCTCGGGCCGGACACCCGGGACTTGATCCTCGCCCTGCACGAACCGTTCCCAGGCCGCGAGCACGGTGCCTCTGCCCGGGCTCGCCGGCATAGACTCAAGTCGATGTACATCCTTCATGGTGGAGAACCACCTTTGGTCCATCCCCAACGCCCGACGGCATGCGCCGGGTCCGCGCCGGTCGCCGCTCGTCGCGGCCGAGCCAACAGCGGACTGGGCACTGTGTTGTGCGTCTTCCTGCTCCGTCACTCGTTCTAGGCTGTGTCACAGGCCGGCACTCCCCACCCTAGGTACCCTTGCCGGTCTGCGTCACGTCTCTCTCCGGGCTACGTGTGGGAAGTCGCTTCCTGGCTAGCCTCGGACAGCGCACCCACGGGCAAGGTGCGCGGCTCACAGCAGATCAGTCCACCCGGCCCCGCACCGAAACTGGTCTCGGCTGGCTGAGCGCGGTCCCCATGCCGTTGTGCCGATCGCCGACTCGAGCCAGGCGAAGAAGGGCGCCATCGTTCCCACGCCGCCGTGGTGCGCCGGCCGTGCTCGCTGAGACGCTCCCGGCGAGGCGCTGATACCGCGTCTGGCGGAAATAGGCGATCAGCTCGGCATCGATTCGCGACCACGCCCTACTCCCTTGTATCGCGGTGCGGTGCGGCTCCTATTTGCGCTTTGCATTACTCGAATACGAATAACCAACCATTCACCCTACCTGCCGACGGTGACCGCGGCCACCCGGAAGTGGCGATCATGCTAGGCCCCGACATCCGGTGCGATGGCTGAGCGCCGGCCTCGGGATGCTCAGCGGGGCCCGGCTTACGCGACGCCGGCGAGTCGGGTGAGCACTGTGAGGCCTTCCGGGGTGCCCGGCCAGTGTCGGGCCAGCCCGTCGGTGCCGGCGTGCCGGACGGCTGAGCGGATCGCGATCGCCGCGATGATCGCGTCGTCCGCATAGCCGAGCACCGGGACGAAGTCCGGGATGAGGTCGATCGGCGAGAGCAGGTAGCCGAGCAGCAGGGCCAGCACGATCCGCACGCGCCGGGGCAGGGCGGGATCGGACACCAGGCGGTGCAGCAGCCGGACCACGTCCGGCAGCAGCCGCAGGGCTGGCGTCAGGCTCGAGGGCTGACCCAGGTCGCGCTGGACCCGGCAGAGCATGACGACCAGGACCATCCAGAGCAGGAGCAGCCCTCCGACCAGCCCGACCAGGGTCTGCCACCACATGGTGCGTTCACCCCTTCGGCTCGCTCGACCCCGACCGTCCCGCCAGCTCCGGCTCTCGCGCCGCCGCCGGCCGCTGCCCCATCCTGCGGGCCGGATGTCGGGCTCCGGCCGTCGAGCCGGGCGGCGACCCCGCATCACTGGGCGGTGAAGGTGGGCACCGCCATCCGGTCCACGCAGCCGGCGTGCATCGGCATACTGGCCCCAGGACGGTGCCGATCACCGGAGCTCGGGGCCATCCGGCGCCGGCTGTAGAGGCTGGTCAGCTAGCCCATGCTCGCTTGGGATCAAACTCTACGGCGACCCGGAGGCAGTCTAATCGATTTAATCGATCTGCGTGCCCCACGAGGCTTGGGCCGTTCTCAGAGAGATGCTTTGTGAGGCACGCCTGCACTAATGTTCTATAACCAGCCCCTTTCCCACTTTGGTTAATAGTGTCCGACTGACCCGGCCCAATTGTGCCACGCCAGCTGAATTGCAGCCGTCGCTCCGGCGACAGATGCCTGGATTCCCGCAACCGCCGGAGCGTGTTGGTCTCGAACGGAACCGCGCGGGTCGGATGGCTCCCTCGTCGTTGCGGTCGATGTGAGGGCCGTACAGCGACATCTTCGACTTTGCACTGACCGCGGAGGAGGTGGCCGCCATCGACCCGCTCGACACGGCTGTGTGTAGCGGCCCCGATCCCAACGACGTAGGGCTGGACTTCTTCTCCTGACACATCCGCCCCGGTGGGCGGGCTGCGCCCCGGCGAACCTGCGCTCCCGCCTCCGGAGGTCGGTCCCTTCGGTCAATTAGCCGCTTCCCTGCTCTGCCTGCGTTGGCCCCGCGTCGACCGGCTGGTCGTGGTCGTGGACATGGGCCTCGCCAGCGTGCTCAGCGTCGAAGTCGACATGCGGCACATGAGCATGGGTGAGCGAGGCATGGTCATGCTCGTGGCTGTGCCGGGCAGCCAGGTGTTCGAACGTTCCAGCGGTCTCACTCCAGTTGTGAGTGACGTGCCAATGCTCGTGTTGGTGGACCATCGCCTCGTGCGTATGTTGGTCGAACTCCTGATCTGCCACTGCCGCCTCCTGACCATGCGTGGAATGCTCCGGTGACTGTCAGCACCAGTGACCCACAAGCTACCGAGCTCGTCAGGTCTTGCGAAGATGCGGAGGCTGTAAGAAGCCTGGCCGGCTTTCGACCGACGTCCGCACCACGGCGAGCCCTCGTTGTCCTCACTGACATCTCCACATTCAGCGCCACCAGTCTGTTCGCTTCGTTAGACGTCGCGACGGATAAAGTCACCGGAGAAATGCCTCCCACGGCGCGGATCAGAGGAGTTTCTGTCATTCGTGAAGACAGTCGCTGCCCAGTATGCCTGCCGAGGTGCGCGACTGGCTGGCCGACAATCCGAACAGCACCTTCCACCCGCACACCGATCGGAGCTTCGTGGATTGCGTTCGGCTGATTACTCGCCAAGCGATATGCAGGACTGGACGCGAAAACGATCAGAACCTTGCCGACGCCACTGTTGAGCTAGGACTAGGTCAGCTGCTGATGAAGCCCTGTTGTTGCAGCCATGTCCGAGCGACCTCACGCGGGTCTTTTCCGTACTGGGAGACCTGCTTGTTCAGATTGATCATGACGTCGTTAGTCAGCTTCCCGGCGATCGGGTTGAGCACCTTGGCGATGTCTGGATTCCGGTCAAAGGTCTCCTTGCGGATGGAGACCGCGGCATTGTACTTCGGGAAGAAGTTTTTATCGTCGGTCAGCACGGTCAACCCGAGGGTCTGGATCCGTCCGTCGGTACTGAGCACCTCACCGAAGATGCACGGGTTGCCATTGGCGACGGCCTGATAGACAGGACCCACATCGAGAGTCTTGAGGTTGCCGGTGGGCACCTGAAAGCCGTAAGCCTTCTCCACACCCGGCAGGCCGTCGTTGCGGCCGACGAACTCCTGCGTGACGCACAATGTGGCATCCGACGAACCAGAGTTCACCAGCTTCGCGAAGTCAGAGATGGTCTTGACTCCGAGCCTGCCGGCGGTCTCCTTCCGCGCCGCGAACGCGTAGGTGTTCTCGAACGGCGTCGGATCCAGCCAGACGATGTTGTTCCTACCGTCGGCCTGCTTGACAGCCTGGTACTGCTGTTGGGAGTCGGGAATGGCGTTGGTCTGCTTGAGGTGGATGGTCCAGGCCGTTCCGGTGTACTCCCAGTAGAGGTCGATCGCGCCCGAGGTCAGTGCCGCTCGGGTGGGCACGGAGCCGACAATGCCGCACTCGTCGTTGGCGGTGGCCTTCGCCGCCTGCAGGGCGGCGATGGTGAGCTGGCAGAGCACCTTCTGCTCGTCGAATTGCTTGCTGCCGACGTTGTAGGTCTGTCCCTGCAGCGATGGGCCCCGCGCGATGCTGCCGCCCTGCGCGCTGGGCCCAGTGCTGTTGAGAAAACCGCAACTTGTCAGCGTGACGGCCACTGCACTGATCACCGCCAGCACGCTGGTAGACCACTTGCGTCTGGTGCACCGCATGGTTCCTCCTTCGCTTCTCAGGCGGTGCGGGCGCGCACCAGGCGCTCCGCCACGCCGGCAAGCCAATCGACCGTGAGGGCAAGGGCGGCGACGATCGCGCCGGCGGTGACCAGCACGATGGGCCGGTTGAGGGTCTGTGCCCGGACGATCAGTGAGCCTAAGCCGCCGCCGCCGATGAAAGTGGCCAGCGTGGCAGTGCCAACGTTAAGCACCAGTGCCACCCGGATCCCAGCCACCATCACCGGCACGGCCAGCGGTAGCTCGACACGCAGCAGGGTTGCCCGGGTGGACATGCCCATTCCCCGGGCGGCCTCAATCAGCGCGGGATCCACTTGCCGCAGCCCGACCACGGTGTTGCGCAACACGGGCAGCAGCGCGGCTGCCACCAGACCCACGATCGCCGCGAACCGGTTGAAGCCGAACGGCGGTGGTGCGAAAGCGAGCAGCACGAGCACGCCGTAATGCGGCAGCGCTTGGGCGAACCCAGCGACTGCCAGCACCGCATCCTGGATCCGGCGCGCGCGTCGCCGGCTGAGCAGGATGCCCAGCGGCACCGCGATCACGATCACGAAGAAAGTCGAGTACGTGGTGAGCACTAGATGCTCACCGAGGTCGGTCAAGATCGCGGAAGACTGCAGAGCCCGGGCCTCGATATCGTCCAGCTTCCGGGTCGACACCCACAGTGCCACCGCGCCCAGGCCGAGCAGCACGATGATCGGAGTGCTCAGCAGGTCGGCGTTGGAGCGTAGCCAGCCGCGGTGCTGCGCGGCGACCGGCGGCACCTTGGTCGGATCGAGGGCCCCGCTTACGCTCACCGGTCCTGCTTTCGCGCCGGCAGCTCGCCGACCAGAGAATCCCATCGCAGCGCGCCGACCGCGGTGCCCTCCTGGTCGACCACGGCCACCAACGAGGCGTGCTGGTCGAGCATCGCGTCGACGGCGTCGTACACGGTCCCGGACAGCGGAACGGTAACCAGTGCTGGCGTGCCCTCGACCCCGGGGACGTGTCGCCAAGCCACCGGACGTCCGGACAAGTCGACCTCGATGACGGGATGCCCACCGGCGGGCACTGGTGTGCCGGCGTGGGTCACGATCTCCTCCAGGTCCAGGGTGGAGAGCTCGAGCAGGCTCAGCCGGCGAACCGCCGCGCCGCTGCCGATGAAATCGGCGATGAAGTCATTGGCCGGCCGGGTCAGGATCTCTTTCGGGGTGGCGTACTGGGCGATCCGGCCGCCAGAGCTGAAGATCGCGATACGGTCGCCGAGCTTGACTGCTTCCCGCAGGTCGTGAGTGACGAAGCAGATCGTCTTCTGCACGGTCCGCTGGATTTGCAGGAACTCCTCCTGCAGCCGCTCCCGGGTGATTGGGTCGATCGCGCCGAAGGGCTCGTCCATGAGCATCACCGGCGGGTCAGCGGCCAGCGCACGCGCCACTCCGACCCGCTGCTGCTGACCCCCGGAAAGCTGGCGGGGATACCGGTCGCGGAACTGTCCCGGGTCCAGCCCGACCAGGTCCAGCAGCTCGTCGACCCGCTTCCTGATCTGGTTCCGGTTCCAGCCCAGCATCCTCGGCACCACCGCGATGTTGTCGCCAGCAGTGAAGTGCGGGAACAGTCCGACTTGCTGGATTACATAACCGATCCGACGACGTAGATGATCGGCATTTACCCCGGTAACGTCATCGCCGTCGAGCAGGATCCGGCCAGTAGTGGGCTCGATGAGGCGGTTCATCATCTTCAGCGTCGTCGTCTTGCCACAGCCGGACGGGCCGACGAGCATCACGATCGAACCGCGCGGGACTGCCAGGTCCAAGTCCACGACGGCGGGCGTGTGCTGCCCGGGGTAGGTTTTCCCAACCCCCTCTAAAATGATCATTGGCTGCTCGACGGCGTCTTTCGCGACGCCGCGCAGGCTGGTGGTCGTCTCAGGCACGGATCCCCCTCGGCACGGTCAGTCGCCGGACGACGGCGTAGCAGATCTCGTAGACAGCAGCGACCACCAGGCAGCCCAGCGTGCCAACGAGGACCTGGTTGAGGGCGTTGGCAGCGCCGTAGCGGGACAGCCCGGTCAGCACTAACTGGCCGAGCCCTGGTCCACGGACCAGCGCGGCTACCGCGGCGATCGCAACGTCGATCAGGGTGGCGACCCGGATCCCGTTGAGGATTACTGGCCAGGCCAGCGGCAGCTGGATCAACACCAGGCGGTGGATGCGGCCCATGCCCAGACCTTTGGCGGCTTCCAGCACGGCGCTGTCCACCCCAGAGAGCCCGGCCACGCTGTTGCGCAGCACGGTGTAGAGCGAGTAGATGGTCAGCGCGGTGACTGTGGTGGCGGCGCCCAGGCCAAACAGCGGAAGCAGCAAGACGAGCAGCGCCAGGGACGGCACAGTCAGCGCTGTTGCCGTGATGACCAGAGCGCCTTCGCGGATCCCGCCGAGGAACCAGTCGAGTGACCACCGTTCCGGCCGCGTTTCTCCGGTACTGACCAGCAGGGCGAGGGCGACGCTGATAGCCGAGCCGAGCATGATCGCAAAAAGCACCACGAGGAAGTGCTGCTCGGTGTAGAACAACACGGTGCCGGCGTTCTCCAGGACGTAGCGAACGAGGCTCATGATCCTCCTTCCGCGACCACAGGGCGGGCACCGGATCGGGGCGCCCTGGATCAATCTGCCCGGTCAACCTGCTGCTGCACTAGTACGACAGTCGGACTTGATGATCTTGGATGTGACGGGCGTGCGGTAGCAGGACCCGCGCGTGATCATCAGTATTTGCAGCACCTGCTACTGCAAGGGGGCAGTGGTGGCTGCTGATCCGCCGCAACACCATCGGTGAGCTGGCTTGCCACCGCTGCTATGCATACCAGCCAGTGCCGCCTGCTCGGTGTCTCATGCGTGGCAGTGGTGTCTTGCACGAACCCTTGCACGAACGACGACGCTCACGATAGGGCAGAGCGCCGCGTACAAGGTGGTTCGAAATATGGCGGTGCGAACCTGACCGCTGTTCTGTTACCAGATGGTGTCCACGGTAGCGAGGTGACGGATCTTGCGGTCGTAGGTCATCAGCCGAGCGGCTCTCACGAGGGCGGTAGCAGTGATGATCCGGTCGAAAGGATCAGTTACCGCGGCGCGAGGAATTCTGCTGACCGCCCGGGCCAATGCATTATCGATCGGGGCGACCTCGAAGCCAGATGGGGCAGTACAGCATGAGCACCGCCCCGGCGCAGCGACGCCTTGGACTTGCTGGCGATGGCCGTTTGGAGGTCGCCGCTGCGTTTGACGGAGGCGTTGAATGCGTGGTGCTGGACTGGCGGCTGCCTAGCATGCCGCTGTGTTCTCATTGATCCGTCAATCCCGGTCAGGATGCGACACGGGTTTCGCCGAGTGCTTCAAGCAGCCATCGGACGGTACTTATTTGCAGCACACGATCACCCTTCCAAATTCGCAGCAGCTACTTAATATCCACCGCAGACTTACTCAACTCGACCAAACTGGCGGTCTCCCGCGTCGCCAAGACCAGGAACGATGAATCCGATATCATTTAGGCGATCGTCCACATTTGCTGTTACAACTCGCGCGATCGGAAGATTAGAATCCTGAATAAAATGAAGTCCCTCAGGGGAGGCTATCGCACAGATAACCGTTACACGTGAAGCGCCGCGCTCGGCCAGCAGGCGAGCCGTATACGCCGCGGAACCACCTGTGGCGAGCATTGGATCCAGAATATATGCGGATCGACCTGCGATTGACTCCGGGAGCGATTCCATATAACAGGAAGGAACAAGGGTCTCCTCGTTGCGAGATAACCCAACAAATCCAACTGTCGCCATTGGCATCAGGGCCAGCCCTGCGTATAGCATTCCAAGCCCTGCTCTGAGTATCGGTACCAACAGGGGCGGGTTGGTTAACTCGACACCAACGGCAGGCGATACCGGCGTCGTTATTGGCGCCTCGACAACCGGCTCCTGCCGCCCTGCTTCAAGGATCACAATCGTTGAAATGGCCGACAACGCCGATCGGAAACCCTCTGCGTCGGTCTTGCTGTCGCGGAGCTTGGCGACAGCCGCGGAAAGAAGAGAGTTTTTTACCACCATAACATCCACCGGTTCAACGTACTATAATATGGGGCTCCGGCATAGGTGTACCGTAGGCTCGTAGACTTGCGACTTAATCCCACGGACTTTGGCGAGGATCGTGTTGGCATGGGCAGTCCATGAGTAGGGTTCTACTGCATGGACCTCTACCGCGAATATGCCATTGCACCGGCTCGGCATGTTGCTGCATTGTGGCATCGACTGGGGCGCTATTTGAGCCACGCCGATCAGAGGGCGGCCACCACGCTCACGGCGAAGCATGATAACGGGGGCACGGCGCCCGAGAAGTCGGGTTCTAGTCTTCCTCACCACTTTCTGTTAGTGGTCGAAGGGGACGACGTTCCTAACCATGAAGGCGGCCCACGAGACCATTTATGGCGGCGAGGGCTGGGCAGCACTGGAGTGGCGGGCGCCATGGGGCCGCGCACCCGCGAGTAGGTGGGCCGAAGGGAGCGGGCCGGCGCGCGAGACGGCAGGCGACGGCAGCGGCCCGTGAAGTTGGGTGTACGTCCTAAGCAACCCGGTGCCCGCACTGGGACTCTGAGCTTGCTCAAATCGACCGAAAGCGCGGCCGACGGGCTATCAAAGCCGGTCCCGGTGGCATCGGTCATCGTCTGGTGGCACTGAATGCTCCCGCCTTCGGCTCCGCGGCCCCGGACAACGGCACACGCGTGCGCAAGACGTACGTTCCCGGCGCGGGGCGTACGCGAGCTCGCGTGGGTGGGGTCTCGGTCACTGACGTAGCCGCCCATTTGTTGTCGGGCTTGAGGTCCGAACAGGCGGTAGTTCACAGCACAGGCGCGCATGAGTGCCGCTCCGCCGAAGCGGTCGCTGCGTCGAATTCTCTGTGGAGTCGAGCTACTTAGCAAGCGACATCAAGCTTGACCTGTGCTTCCCGGGCATCCGGGGGGCAGCCACTGTCTGCAGAGGTACGTAGCTGCGGCCTAAGGCAGGCACAAAGTATTCGAGGAGGCCGGTGCCCTGGATCCAGTTTGTTCCTGTACGAATACCTCTGATGGATTTGCTGACGGCGACTAGTATTGCCAGGCCTACAGTGGTGCCCCCGGCAGGATTCGAACCTACGCTCCCGCCTCCGAAGGCCGGTAAAACGGATATCATGCGTGGCTACGGTGTGTCCTCGTTCACGAGGAAACATCCTCTTCTCCTTGGGATGATCGGATGTCGTCGGCAGCCAGCGGATTACCGGCCATCGCGTGGGCCGAAGGTCAAGATGGCGTCGGCATCGCTGGCGCGTGCGTGCAGGAAGTCGGTCCATGCCGCGATGTCGGGGTAGGACGACTGGCGGCAGATGATGACGCTGGCGTGGTTGGGATGGAAGGTGGTGCGGCGCAGGGCTACTGCGCCGTCAGTCAATAGGACCCAGTGCGCACCGGGGCGGCCGTAGGGCATGCCGACGCTGCCGGGATACATGATCTGGCGGCCGTGGGGGAGCCGGGGGAAGGGCATGTGGGTATTTCCGCAGAGGAGGGAGTGAACGTGGTCGGGCAGGTCGGCCAGCACCTCGGCCCAGCGGTCCAAGCGGGTGTCGACGAGAACGACCTCGTTGTCGTCGCGGGGTGTGCCGTGGCAGAACAGGACATCGCCGAAACCGTCGATGTTCAAAACAATGGGGTGCGGTAGCTGGGCAAGCCAGTCCAGATGATCGACACACAGTTGGGTGGCCGCCCACGAAGTGATCGGGTCGGCGCTGTCGGTGCTGGCGCCGCGCGCAGGCTCAACCAGCTCCCGGTCGGCATTGCCGCGTACCCCAGCTCACGCGGTCACCGAGGTCGAGCAGCCGGTCGAGTACCTCCACCGGCTGCGGACCGGCGGCGATCTCACCGGTGAGCACGATGCGTTCGGCGTTGGCCACCTCGGGTTCAGCCCATACCGCCTCCAGGGCTGGCAAAACCTCGTGATATCAGGCAGCACCGCCACCGAAGCAACCACGACTCCTAGCCTCTACTGCTGTCGACGCTGTCGGCAAGCGCTCCCACTACCACTGCCGCGAGAAATATCCGCACATGCCGCTGACCGTGCGCGGTAAGGCCGCCAGCGGTGGCCGAGTATATCCATGTACGAATCTGGCGGCAGTGTGCCGGTGTGGCACCAGTTGGGACGCGCCCTCACGTCCACTCCAGCCGCTGCGGCCACCAGAGCGATCACTGTAGATAAGTGAAGTCGCTGGTACTCGCCACGGTTAAGTGGAGGGGATCTGCGGCAGTTTCCGAGGTGCGGGTCCCCACGTCTCCAGGGTTCGCGAACCAACACAAGCCTCCGTATTAGCTAGGAGTGAGTCAGCTGTCCTGTACAGCCAGTGCGGCCAGCACGTCGACCGCACCCGCCAGGTATGCACGCTGAGTCTCCGTCGCCGGCACTTCGCCAGCGTCAATAGCCGCG